>CALDJN010000105.1 GCA_937901695.1 uncultured Anaerocolumna sp. | reverse complement strand
AATATTTAAACAAAATAATATAATACCAGTTAAATCTACACCTGCCTGGTTCGGTATATCAAATATTTGCACCATATATAATTTTATCAATTGAGAGATTCCTGTGAATCCACCACAATACAGTCGCATGGGAACAACAAACATACTATAGGCTCCGGCACCAAAAAGAGATCCGATAATTGACTTAAGCATTAACTTTGCTTCACTATTCAAAGCCGTTTTTCTCATTATTTTCATACATACCTTTCGCTAGCTAAAGCTTATATAGGATTAATCATATGGATAATACCCTATTTTAAAAAAGTGTTGTTATTATTCCTAATAGCTCGGCTATATTAACAACACTTTTATTTTGTAATGTCATATGCTCATGATTGCATAAATTCTTAGTACTTCAGCTTCCACATATATCTTCTCTTTGTAAGTGGGTGATTTCGAAGGATTGCTAATTGTTCTGCATAAACTCTTAATACCGCACTTAATACCATGGGATTAAAATACTCTGCTACTGTAGCAGGAAGCTCTGAACTTAACCCAAAGTCTTTTCCATCAATAACCGTTGTTTTAGCTTCAAAGCGATTTAAAAATTCTAAAGCTCTAGAATCCAACGCCCTTGTTCTGCCCTCATTCATAAGTAAAATAAAGGGAACATCTTTTTCTACTATTTCAAACGGCCCATGGAAGAATTCACCATCATGGAAGGAGCCGGAATTAATCCATTGCATTTCCATCATTAAGCAAATTGAGAACGAATATGCTACTTGTTGAGTTGCGCCAGAACTCATAACATAAATAAATGGTTCGTCTTTATATTCCTCAGCAAATTTCTTTGCACTTGGAAGTACAAATGAAACAGCTTTTTCTATCAAATTGTAAATTCTATCAAAAGCAGTTTGCATATCATCATAATATTTATATCCTTCATACTCATTAAGGATTTCAACTGCCAGACCAAGAACTTTTGTCATTTTCTCCAATTTAGCAGCATAATTTTTTTCAAATCCATGAGTAACTACATAATGGGCATTTTGAGCTAGAGGAGAATTCTCAACATGCGTTACCGCAATTACCTTAGCTCCCAACTCCATAGCTTTTTTTGATGCTGCTATAGTTTCCGGTGTTGCTCCACCAAGAGAACAGGTAATAACAATTGCAGTTTCATCAACAGCTATAGGAGTTGCATGGACAAATTCATTGGAACTATATTGTCCTATTCTTAATCTTTTTGAATTTCCCTCTAAAAAATACTTAGCCGGATAAAGCTCCGCCATTGAAGCTCCACAGCCGACAAAATATACGGACTGAATGTTAGAGTGTTCCTTTTTAATTTCTGTGATAATTCTTTTAATTTCCATCTTAACCCTCCTAATAAATATGTATGATGTTATGTTATATGTATGTACACATTATATGACATCTCTACATGTATGTCAATATAAATGTTGTATTAATTTGAAAGAACTTGATTTAAAAGACGCGAACAATCAAAAGATTTACAGCATCTTTATTTTCTAGGCGCAATTATCCCTTTACAGCACCTGCTGTGAGACCACGAACAAATTGTTTAGACATGCACAAGAATAAAATAATCAATGGAAGCGACGCAATCACAAGTCCCGCTAGAGTTGCAGTATAATCAATTCTCAGGTCGCCCTTAAATGTCACTAAACCAATCGGAATAGTCTGAAGTTTCTTATTATTTAAAAATACATTTGCAAATAGGAACTCATTCCATACAAAGTTAAGATTTACAATTGCGCAAGAAGCAAAAGTTGGTTTAGTAATGGGAATAATTATTTTTGTGAATATCTGGAGGCTCAGTTGGTATAGAAATAAAAAATGATCTCATTAGAAAAACAGTAAACGGAATTCTAAAAGCTATGTACGGAAGTATAACAGCAAAATAAGTATCATAGATATGAATTGCTTTTAGTATTTTGTATAATGGGACTAATGCTACCTGTTCAGAAAGAGCCATTCCGCCAAGTACAAAAATTAATATAACTGCCGAACCCTTTGTATTAAATCTTGTTAGACCATATGCCAAAAATGAGCTTAATGCTAAAATAAATACTAATGAAACAGAACTAACCAGTATGGAATTACCAAAATATTTGTAAAGTCCCATTTCCCATGCTTTTACATAGTTTATGAATTGTAATTTTTTTGGCATTGCCAGAGAATTTACAAATAATTCTTGATTTGTTTTTAGAGAGTTTAGTATAATCCAAAATAGAGGAAGTAAAATTACAATACATAAAATAACAAAGAAAATATTTAGTAGTATTTTTAAAATTGATTTCTTCATATATCTTTCTCCTCCCTCTTATTAATCTTTTCCAGAACCTGTAATCTTTATTTGTATTATTGATAATACCACTGTGATTGCAAAGATGAATACACCGGCAACCGCTGCCATACCTAAATCATCATGCAGAAATGCCTGCTGATACAGATACAAGCCAAGTACCTGTGAACTGTTTCCAGGTCCTCCACTTGTTGTTGCATACACTTCGGTATAAAGTTTAAATGCTCCAATCACAGTAATTATGATACAAACCAATAGCTGTTCTTTTGCGAGGGGAAGCTGTATATTTAATGCTCTTCGGATTGGCCCAGCTCCATCAATCTCTGCAGCTTCTATATAGTCTGTAGATATATTTTGAAATGCCACAACCATTAATAATGTTATGTAACCTGTAAACTGCCACTGACTCATCGCAATTATACAGTAAATTGCCAGTTTTGAATCGCCCAACCATGATCTTGTCGGAAGATCAAAAACTTTTAATACACTGTTTATAAAACCCATGTTTGGCTCATATATAAATGTAAACATTAATCCAACTGCTGTTATAGATATCAAAGCAGGCAGATAATATATATTTCTGTAAACATTTTTAAACTTTACAGCAAGTTTGCTTTCCAATAATAATGCAACAATTGTACCAAACCCTACCTGAACGATTAAAGAAATAATGCAGTAAAGAAAATTATTCTTTAACATAATCGGAAAAATATCATCTGAAAAGAATCTTCTATAATTATCAAATCCGACAAATGTCTTCCCTGCCGAATAGGATGATAACCGGAAAAAACTATATACAAAGTTGAAAATAACAGGTATATAAACAAAAACTAGTACCATGAAAACACCTGGTAGCATATAAAGATACGGTGTTGTTTTTTTTGTTCTCATTAACCATGTCACCATCTTTCTTTCAAATTAATTCAGGCACCCTGCGTACAACAAGGTGCCTGACAGGTTTATCATAAAAACTTAATAGCTATTATTTTGTACTTCCGGCACCAACCAATGTCTGCGCCTCTACCGCCTTTTTCTGTATCCTAGCCATCACTTTCTTGGGGGTTATATCCCCATTGGTCAAATCGGATACCGCTGTCAAATACTCATCAACAACCGTAGAATATAATGCGTTGTCAAGCCATGCTCCCATTGCTTTAGATTCCATAATAACATTATAACCATCCAATAATGCTTGATCTGTTAACCCCTCTGTCGTACCTTTCGCTGCATTAAACCAGCCAATTTCTTGGCACTGTTCTGTTCCAACTTCTTTACCAAGAAACCATTTTAAGAACTCTACACATTCATCAGGGTATTTTGTTTTTGAGGAAACAACAAAGCCTTCTGGTACACCTGTCAATATATCCTGGTTTCCTTCTGCTCCTACGATTTCCGGAAATTTAAACATACCAAATTTCATATCCGGATTTTCCATTTTGATATATGGAATCTCAATTAGTTCTGCATAATACATACCGGCGTTTCCCATTGCAAATGTTGTTCTTCCCATATCAGGTTTAACACCGTTTGGATTTTCTGTCATATACGGTAACAGTTTTTGATAGTATTCAAGAGCTTCTACGTAACCGGGGTGAGTAAATTCACCGCTTGTGGGCTTATAATCTTTTTCTCTTACATCATCTGGCACACATATTTGATTTAGCGTTCCAATATAATGAGAAGCCGACCATGGTTCCATATTACCAAATGAAATCGGAGTAATACCCGCTGCTTTTAATTTTTCACAAACATCAATCAGTTCATCAAATGTTGTTGGAACCTTTAGATCATTCTGTTCGAAAATGTCCGCATTATAAAAGAATAATTTGCAGTCAAGACGAAATGGAACACCATAAATCATGCCATCTTCTGTTGTATACTGTTTCATCTGAGATTCTATTAAAGAATCTTTCCATTCCGGATCAGCTTCAAAATATGGAGTTAAATCCAAAATTAAATTTTCACGTATAAATCTATACGTAAAATCTCCAACCCAGCTAAAGAAAATATCCGGTGTGTCTTCCCCTCCAACAACAACTTTTATTTTCTCTTTGTATTCCTGATTTTGAGCACTTGTAATCTTAAACTTAATATCTGGGTGAGATGCTTCATATTCGTGAAGTTTACCCTCTATAAAGCTGTTGTACGGTTCATCCGGGAATCTGTGCATAAACTTAATTACTTTCTGCTCACCTGTAGTAGCTTCTTTTTTTGTTTCTTCATTAGATGTTTTTTCACCAGAGGTTGCTTCCTTAGAAGTATCTCTACTAGGTGATTCCTTTTCTCCTCCGCATCCCATAAGAGATAGCGCCATTGTTCCTGCCAGAATAAAGACAAGAGCTCTTCTTAAATAACTTTTTTTCATACTTTTTCTCCTTTTCTTATATTATTAATTAGGCGTTTGTGAAACGCTGTAACCCGCATGAATTCTGGATATTAGTTAGGATATTACTTCACGATTTTAATTGCTTTTTATCTTCCACTGATAATTCAATCTTTTTTCCATACCCAAAAGCCCCATCTTGCAGACATTGTTTTGCGGAGAATAACGCTGCCCGATATAGACTTATTTTCACTAACAGATCTTTATATTCATTTGCTGTAGTAATTCCAATTTTGCCGGACTCTTTACTAAAATCTACTGCATCTTTCATTCCATCTAAATAGTTTATTAAAAAGCATGCAATATAAGAATCTCCAGCTCCCATGGTATCTTTTGCTTTAACTAGAGAAGGAGACTGCTCATATACCTTACCATCCACCATTACAAATGCCCCTTTCACACCTCGTGTTGCAATTACTATGTGCTTACAACCGTAGGAGATTATAGCATTCATACGTTTTAATATGATATCTTCCTCATCATCGCAAGAAATTTCAGCACAGTCTATATATGGGCAACAATATTCCAGGTATTCCTCATCATAATGATCCGAAAAGTCCATGGATATAAAAGATGCTGCTCTGCGTATTTTAGGCAACTCTTTTTCAATCGAACTGTAAATGCTAGTATGTACCAAATCAAAATCAGAAATATATTCTTCATCTAAGGCGGTAAGCACAGGAGGCTTTTTTCTTGAAATTCCACCATTATTTCCTTTTAAAAAAGCTCTGTCTCCATCAATTAATTGAACCCTTGCACACCCATTTTCTCCTTTTTCTAGACGGCAATGTGATAAATCAATTCCAATATCCCTGCAAGTATTATATACATGTTGACCAATCTCATCATCACCGAACGTACCCAAATATCCCGCTTTCGCACCTATAATCCGTGCAAAAACTGCGACATTCAATGAATTTCCGCCTGGATATATCATTTGGGTATGCAAATATTTGTCGGCTACATTATCACCAAGACCAAGTACTTTCATAATTCTACCTCTCTTCATTATGTTATGTTCCGTTTCCTAGTGACATTATATAACATCATGTACAAATAGTCAATCCAAACTTATATATTTATGATATTTTTGTATATAAGTTATATTGCTAAATAAAAAAGTAAATTTTTATTTCAATAGTTATTCTGCTACATAGAATAAAAGTACAAATTGATTGTACCTTTTTGTTAATAAATGTTGGGTTTGTAAGAATAACAGATGCTATCACGGTAGCAACAGCGATAAGACCAATAAAAGAACTACTATAAACAGAAAGCCGACTGAGATAATTAATCAAACTCAGTCGGCAATAATTCCGATAGTAAATGGAGATAAAAAATTTTTTATTATTTTACTAATTCAAAACATCAAATAATTTCTCTATACTTTGCTTAATTGATTTCCACGGTTCCATAAAGTACCTACTATCCGTAATTTCCAGTGACAGAATATTCTTATAATGGAAAGCATCTAATTCTTTAAGATACCGATTCATATCCAATACTCCATCCCCCCATGCAAGGTGCCCTCTTGGATTTCCATCAATAAAATGAACATGAACCAGTTTCTTTCCTAGCTCTTTTAAATAATCGGCTGGACTTTCTCCAGAAAGTGCCATCGGAATGGTATCAATCATGCCACCGATAAATTCATGATTTAATTCAACCAGCATTTTTTTTAAGGTAGGTAAATTATAAACAAGATTGCTTTCATCTTTTCGGAGAACTTCCAGTGCAAGCATAATTCCATGATGTTTCGCCAATTCTCCAAGACTATATAACCCATCTTTAGCCCATTTCCATGCTTCATTTTTATTGCTGTCATCAAAGTAACCATATCCGGAGGTTACCAGAACTTTATCTGTGCCTAATTCGCCAGCAACACGGATGTTATCCTCAAAAAACTTCAGACTGCGGCGTCTCTCCGCTTCCGTTGGTGCAGCAATATTAATCGGATATACACATTGCTCTGGTGTATAGCAGATTAACTTTAACCCTCTTGATTCTATTTGTCTTCGAATTTCCTTTACTTCCTGATAAGTCATGTCTTCCAAGTGGAAATGTGGAGCAGCCCCCCACAATTCAATATTACTCACCCCGTTTTCCACCACATCATCCAGAAAACGGGTAAATGGGTAATACTTATACTGAATATTCATGGCTGCTACTTGAGATTTCATCAAATAATTCATAACATACCCTCAATTTCTCAATTATTTATCACTATTGTGCATGAATAACGATTCGGAATCGTGATGTTCTTACACGAATAAACCACTTCATCATTCTGGTCATAAGTGATATCTTTTATCAACAAAAGTGCAGAGTTCTCTTTTACTTCCAACAAATTCGCCTCTTCTTTTGTTGCATAACAAATATCAATATTTTTAATTCCTCTACATAATTGTATACCATGATCCAATAATAGTTTATGCAGAGATTTATTCAAATCTTCGCCTAGTAGAAATGCAAATTTCTGGGGAAAATGATTTTCTTCCAATACTACCAGAGCATCATCACAATAACGTAGCCTTCGTATCCTAATCACTTTATCTTCTTCATCTAGTTTTAGTTGACGGATATCTGCAGCTGAAGCCTCTATTAAATCTGCG
>CALDJN010000104.1 GCA_937901695.1 uncultured Anaerocolumna sp. | reverse complement strand
ATCGTAATTAATATTTATAATGAATAAAACTCTAATTATCAGAATATAATTAATTATCTTACAGTTCTTGTTATTCCATTCTTTGTCATTGTGCTATTAAAAAAATTAATTCCTGTAATATTATCAACTCTGTCCGAAACTCTGTTCATCTCTTGAATAAAAGTAAAATACGGTATCTTTTGATTATTATATCTAATTTTAAGGCTATCGCGAGTCGATTGAGCAAGTTGAGAACTCAAAGCCATCAATTTATTTCTTTCATCTAATAATCCAAGAGCTAATCCTCTAATTGTTGGAGAACTCTGATTTCCAGTCTTTCTCATTTCTTCTTCAATTAATTGCATTCCCACCCCTATATGAGAAGCTAATTCTTCTACTTGTGCTTTTGTTCCAAAATCAAATAATCCCATAATAATTAACTTTAGTTTTTAAATCCATCTCGCAGATATCTGTTCTGCAAGTACTCTTAATCTATCTTCACTTACTAATTGACGATGCTTATTAACGGTGTCATTCCAGATTTTCAACTCAATTAATGAAGCCATTACAGAAGCTGCAAGATTAAATCTTGATATCACATAAGGTATAGTATTTGCAGAGCCTATGAAATCACTTGCTGTAGGCGGTAAACCTGTATTAACGGTATAACCCGTTAGTTTGTAAATAGCTTGAGAATCATTTACTTTCCTGTAAAGTTTCTCAAATTTTTCACTACCGTACAATCCTATAAATTTGTTCCTATTTGAGTTGTAAATTATTTCCATTAATAACCTCTTCTTACATAATTTTCGAAATCTTCAGCTATGCTATTTGTCACGGTACTCATCGACATCAACCATGTCATAATTCCGATGTATCTTCCATCAATCCAAGGTACTGTGAATCCAGTACATTGAGAGTCAGTCATGCTTTGAACGGTAGAACTCACTCTAGTAATATTATCCATAACTCCTCCCAATATAGAATTTACTGAATTGATAGTAGTTCTATTGATGCCATTATTATCAATAGTTGTTGCGCTTTTTCTAAGGGCTTCATTAACTATTGCAATATCCCTTAGAATTTGATTCTTTTTTTCTTGTGTTCCTGAATTAAAAAATAAGCCCATGGTAATTTATTATTATAAGTTTTTTTCTACATGTGTGAAAACCTCGCCGAAATCTATCTCATTCAAAATATCAAAAATTTTCTTACTTAAGCCACTTGAAGATGAATTGAATCTGTAAGGCTGAGAGTTATTTAAATACCAGGCAACTGCTGACAAAATATAAAAATAAGCAAAATCCGCTCCTGCTTTTTCCATAACAAGACTAGTTGTAGCAATATAAAATTTAACGGTATCCTGAAACCATTCTTCTGCGTTAGTTTGTCTGAAAGAAAACATTTTTTTAGGAACTTGTCCTTGGAATTTTGGATGCATATTTTTCATATCCCCATTGGAGAGAATGTAAATACTAAGGTAAACAAAGTATTGTTTTGCTTTTTCTAACGGGTCATTGGATTCTTCATTTACTATGGATTTTATATTGTTTAGTGCAGTCCTGTACTCGTAATCTTCAGACATCCTTTTTAACGCTGCTTGATTTTTTCCAAGACCAATAATAAATGCGTTTAATATAAAAGTAATATTTTTTACTTCTAATTCTGCAACTTCTTTTTTTTCACTAAAATTCAAGTCTGAGATATATGAAAATAGCGATGGTTTTGAAAATGATGCTATTTGTTCGACGTCTTTTTTAGAAAGATGTTTTTTTTGCTCATTGAAAGCAATTCAGATTCTGATATAAGAGGATACATTTTTCCCATATTACTAGTTTTGTTAGTTAATAAAAATATTTTTTTCGTATTTTTTCTCCAATACTATCAATAAATGAATCGACCTCAGATATTCGTATATCAAATGCTGCACTATTGTTTTTAAGCATCTGTTTATAGACATTTTTTGTTTCATTAAGTGCGGCTAATGTCATCGCACTTGAATAAAGAGGGTTGTTATTCCATTCACTTGGATTTTGTTGTGCAACTTTATCTACTGCACTTCTAAATCCTTCCTCAAAGCCTTCAAGAACTCGTTGTTTGATAAACTCGTCCATATTTTTCAAAAATAATCTATTATTTTAATAATACTTGAGCTGTAAACTGGACTTGTTTATAATACAACGCATCTTACCAGGTTGCCACTATTTTTTTCCATTACATTAATTAAGTGTCTTCCGTCTCTTTCCACAGCATAAAATATAGCCCAGCCTGAAACTACATTTCTATCTTCTCCAGTCCAATAGTAACCAATAATGCCAACTGTACCACCATGTGCAGAAGCCCCTAAGGGTAGTTTCTTTGTTAGCCAATCAATATCTTCTTCAATTTCATCCCATGTTGGTAATCTTGTGCCTTTTGGACAAGCACTTACAGCATCATCAAAAGTGTAAAATTTACCATTGGGATTAGAGCAATCTGTGCCTAGGTTTTTGTTTAAATACTTGCGACCAGATGGTGCAGTAATAAAATCGAAAGATTCAATTATATTCATGTTCCAAATAAATCCTCGCCATTCCCCAAGTTTGGTATTAAAATTAAACAATAAAAAAAGCGTGGGAACTGTTAAACGTTACCGACTATCAGGTTCTATC
>CALDJN010000103.1 GCA_937901695.1 uncultured Anaerocolumna sp. | reverse complement strand
GAGTTCGGAGCGGGCAAGTCCGCAATTCGCTTTGCCTTTTTAAATAGATTACGAATACGGCTCGCTCCTACACCAACATACATTTGGACGAAATCAGAACCACTCATGGCATAGAAAGGAACATTTGCTTCTCCGGCAATTGCTTTGGCCATTAAGGTTTTACCTGTTCCTGGCGGTCCATAGAATAAGAGACCTTTTGGCATCTTAGCTCCAACAGTAGTATATTTTTCCGGGTTCTTAATAAATCCAATGACATCCTCAACCATTAATTTAGCTTCTGTATTACCTGCAACCTGGTTGAGGGTAACAGTTGAGCTATTTTGTTTCTTCTTATTGGCATCTTTGACTAAGCTTGAGGATGCATTTCCTCTTCGACTTAACCAAATGACGCTTCCAATAACAAGAAAAGTAAAAGTAATTTGAATGAATGTGGTAAAACCATTTATACCATAACTGATTTCGATTCCGTTTAATAGCAAGTACTCAGTAAAATCTGCTGTTTTAGGATTTGGTACAATGTATTCTGTATTGTCATTTGTATTTAATTTTACTTTGAATGTATTTACATTGTCAGTAAATGTTACCTTTTCTACTTCCTTCTTTTTAACTGTTTCTAAAAATAAGGGGTAGGACATATCTTGCTGCTTTTTATCCATAAAGTGATATCCTATTAACCCAGCTGTAATAACCACGAATAATATAGATAGGATAATCAAATACCTTTTTTTCATTTATATACCTCCCAATAAGTAGGCAAGCCAATATAAAGGCAAGCCAATATATGGCTGGTTAATAGATAGATAAACCAATAAACAGATAAACCAATCAATAGGCTTATCAATGGTTTCTCTATTTATTGTAAATGAAATTATTCATATTATCTATATTTAATTAATGGAAAGTAGGTCAAAGGTCCTAGTTTACTAATCGAGCAATTTCTTCCAGCTTCGGATATACGTGGTATAAGAAATCTTGATATGGACAATAATTTTCTTCTTCTGTATAAAAGGAGCGATATCGTTTACAACCCCCTCCGCATATAGGATATACCTTACAGGTTTTACAAAGTGGATTCTTAGGCGTTTCAAATTGAAGAAACTCCCTGGCAGCAGAAGATTGAATCATAGCTTCAAAAGAATCCTCTTTTAGATTACCAAGTTTAAAAGCATCTAAAACGTAAAAGTCACAGGGATAAACACTTCCATCTGCTTCTGTAACCCATTGTATACTGCAATGCCCCATCATTCCACATTGCTCCGCAGGAATACCTTTTAACATATATACCAAATTATCAAACTGCCGGATACTGATATATTGATTATTCTTTAATGCGGTATACCATAGTTGAAAGAAATATATTAAAAATGAAGCATATTCATGTGGAGTCAAGTCGTACTTGTTTAAAGAATTATTTGGAGAAAAATCAAGAGATTTTAAACATGGTATTAACTGAACATATTTAAACTTTCTCTTTTCATAATAACGGAATAGTGTTTGTGGTTTCTTAGCCATTTGTCTTGTAATAACTGATAATATATTGTATTCCACATGAAATTGTTCCAGGAGTTTAATGGCATGATTGGTTTGATCAAAGGTTCCTTGTCCATTGGCACCAATGCGGTTTACATCATGGAATTCTTTTGGTCCGTCTTGTGAGATACCAACCAGAAAATTATATTGCTGAAATAATTTGCAGAATTTTTCATCGATTAGCTGACCATTTGTTTGTATGGAATACTGAATTTTGTTCCCGCCTTTATTTATTTCTTCCACTCGTCTGGTAAAATACTCAAAATAATCATATCCTGCCACAGTTGGTTCTCCACCTTGAAAGGCAAAATTGATAAGGCTTGGTTTTGTGACATATTTCAAGGTTCTATCTATAAGAAAATCAGTGGTTTCTTTACTCATAATACCATTGGATTTTATTTCTCTATGTTCTGATACATCACTATAAAAACAGTATTTGCATTGCATATTGCAAAGGGATGAAGCTGGCTTGATTAGCATAGATAAATTATTCATGGAATCGCCTCCTAATATTAATCATGTATCACTGCAATAGTACTATAAAAATAGTAAAAAGACAAATCCTTTAAATTGATAAAATCATATTTAATATTAGAACTGTAATGAATTATAGAATTAAATCGGATTAAAGGGGAGAACTTTCCTAATGAGGTTAAATAGTAACTAAAAATTATTTATAAAATTAATTAAAATATACATATTGACATATTGAGTATCATATATTATAGTAAAAACATGAAAGATGAATCATGTTTCATATATTTCCGAACAGTTAATACAATAATATATAAAATATGACTTTGAAAACTCGAATTATCCCATAATTTCGAGTACACATTACGGTTCCAAATTTATATTCACATACAAATAATTAAAGTAATGCCTATAAGGTATGAGAGGAGGAATAACATGGATTTTACGTTAAGTAAAGAACATGAAATGGCAAGGACTCTATTTAGAGACTTTGCCCAACAGCAAGTAAAACCCCTTGCAAGAGAGGTTGATGAAATTGAAGTTTTTCCAAGAGGAACTGTTGAAAAGATGCAGAAACTTGGGTTTCTGGGAATCCCTATTCCTAAGGAATATGGTGGACAAGGCTGCGATACTCTGACTTATGTTCTATGTATTGAAGAGTTATCAAAGGTATGCGGTACAACTGGAGTTATTGTATCAGCACATACATCTTTATGCTGTGACCCAATTAAGAACTTTGGTACGCCAGAGCAAAAAGAAAAGTATTTAAGACCATTGGTGACTGGTAAGAAATTAGGTGCTTTTGGTTTAACGGAGCCTAATGCGGGTACGGATGCATCCGGACAGCAAACCAAGGCGGTTTTAGATGGTGATGAATATATTCTAAATGGAAGTAAAATATTTATCACCAATGGTAAAGAAGCTGATATCTATATTATTTTTGCAATGACAGACAAGTCAAAAGGTACAAAAGGAATCTCAGCATTTATTGTAGAAAAAGGTACTCCTGGCTTTACCTTTGGTACCAAGGAAAAGAAGATGGGTATTCGTGGCTCAGCTACATATGAATTAATTTTCACTGAATGCAGAATTCCAAAAGAAAATCTATTAGGTCAGGAAGGAAAAGGTTTTGGTTATGCAATGCAAACTCTTGATGGTGGAAGAATTGGTATCGCTGCCCAGGCACTTGGACTTGCAGCAGGTGCATTAGAAACTACCATAGCTTATGTAAAAGAAAGAAAGCAATTTGGCAAGTCTCTTTCTAAGTTCCAGAATACACAATTCCAAATTGCCAATATGGCAACTAAGGTGGAAGCAGCCAGATTATTAGTATATAAAGCAGCAATTGCCAAGGAAACTCAAAAGAAATATTCCATGGATGCAGCAATGGCAAAATTATATGCTGCAGAGGTGGCAAGTGAAGTAACTAACCTGGCTGTACAGCTTCATGGTGGATATGGATATACAAGAGAATATGATGTAGAACGTATGATGCGTGATGCAAAGATTACTGAAATATACGAGGGTACTTCTGAAGTACAACGTATGGTTATTTCGGGAGGTTTGTTATAATTTTAACTAACAAAAAAAGGAGTGATACTATTGAAAATCATAGTTTGTATAAAGCAAGTTCCAGATACAAATGAAGTTAAACTTGATCCGGTCACCGGTACTTTAATCAGAGATGGTGTACCAAGCATTATAAATCCAGATGATAAAGCGGGTTTAGAAGCGGCTTTAAGATTAAAAGATGAATTAGGAGCTGAAGTAACTGTAATATCCATGGGACCTCCCCAAGCAGAAGCAGTTATTCGTGAAGCATTTGCCATGGGAGCAGATAAGGGATATTTAGTAACAGACAGAGCTTTTGGTGGAGCGGATACCTGGGCCACCTCCTCAACTCTTGCAGCAGCTATTAAAAACCTGGAATATGATTTAGTAATAACAGGACGTCAGGCAATTGATGGAGATACCGCTCAAGTTGGTCCACAGATTGCGGAACATCTTGATATTGCTAATATAAGTTATGCTGAAGACATTAAAGTGGAAGGGGAATATGTAATCGTAAAAAGACAATATGAAGATAGATACCATATTATTAAAGCCAAGATGCCATGTTTAATCACCGCACTTGCAGAACTGAATGAACCTCGATATATGACTCCTGGCGGAATCTTTGATGCATATAGAGAAAAGAAAATCACCGTATGGGGCCGCAATGATATCACTATCGATGACAGTAATATCGGTTTAAAAGGTTCACCTACTAAAGTTGCTCAGTCCTTCCCTAAGAGTGTAAAGGCAAGTGGACAGGTTGTATCTTTTGATTCGGAAGAATCAGCTACATTTATAATAGACAAGTTAAAAGAAAAATTTATATTTTAACCTTAAAGTAAAATCCTCTGTTTCTTAGCGGAGCATAAGCAGGGGTTTTAGGGTATGTAAGGGGTATTTCATAAAATAAAAACGAAAGACTATATAAAATATTTAGAAAGTGGTGAGCATAAATGGGTTTTGAAAACAATAAAGGTATTTTTATCTTTGTTCAACAAGTTGATAATAGAATAACTAATGTATCTTTTGAGTTAATTGGTAAGGGAAAAGAACTTGCGGCAGATTTAGGTACAGAAGTTACAGCAGTATTACTAGGCTATAAAGTAAAACCATTAGCTGATGAATTAGCAGCTTACGGTGCTGATAAAGTAATTCTTGTAGACGATCCTGCCCTTGAAATTTATACTACAGAAGCTTATACCCATGGAATGTATTCTGTTATTGAAAAATATAATCCTGAAATTGTATTATATGGTGCAACTGCAATTGGACGTGATTTGGCACCAAGGGTTTCAGCTAGAGTACATACCGGATTAACAGCAGATTGTACCAAATTGGAAATTGATTCGGAGACAAAGTATTTAAGAATGACAAGACCAGCCTTTGGTGGAAACATTATGGCAACCATTCTTTGCCCTAATTTCCGTCCTCAAATGGCAACGGTTCGCCCGGGAGTTATGCAAAAACTCAAGAAAATAGAAGGAGCTAAAGCAAATTTAGAGGAATTTAATCCTGGATTTGAGAAAAATCATAAATATGTTGAAGTTCTTGAAGTTATTAAGAAACCATCTACTAAGATTGATATTCAGGAAGCTAATATTCTTGTTTCCGGTGGACGTGGAGTGGGAAGTAAAGAAAACTTTGCTTTATTAGAGGAATTAGCGAATACAATTGGTGGTACCATCAGTTCATCCAGAGCTTCTGTAGATGCTGGCTGGCAGGATAAGGAGGTACAAGTAGGTCAGACTGGTAAGACAGTTCGCCCACATGTATATTTTGCTATTGGCATATCTGGTGCTATTCAGCATTTGGCAGGTATGGAAGAATCTGATGTTATTATTGCAATTAATAAAGATCCTTACGCACCAATTTTTGATGTGGCTGATTATGGTGTTGTTGGTGATTTGAACAAAATTGTTCCTATTTTAACTGAAAAGATTAAGGCTGAGATGATAGCAAAAGATAACTGGTAGAAATTGAACCAGGATGTGAAAGAAACTTAACCTCATCAGGAAAATCCTCCGCTTCTGTAAGCTTGGTAAGGACTTACCTGTTTCAGCAGAAACTTGAATTTCTGTTGAATGCCACATAGTAGCAATGAGGTTATGAGCAAGTAGTATAAGCGGATGAACTTGTCTGTGGGGAAAACTTGCTCTCCGGCAAAAACTTGCCTGACGGCAGAAACTTGCCATCAGGCAAGTGGGGAATATTCGCTTTGATATAAGAAAGGATAGTAGGTGTTGATATGAATTATGAAGATATTAAAGTAGGTGACAAAGCCACCGTCAGCAAAACATTTACATCAGAGGATGTTTTTACCTTTGCAGAAGTATCTGCAGATTTTAATCCCATTCATTTAGATGAGGAATTCGCCAAAAACAGTTTATTTGGGAAAAGAATCATACATGGTATGCTTACAGCATCTTTAATTTCAGCTGCTATAGGTACGAAATTACCTGGTGAAAATACATTATATCTTTCTCAATCAATAAAATTTACACATCCCGTTTACATAGGTGACCATTGTGTAGCAGAAGTAGAAGTAATAAGCAAAAGAGATGATAAAAAAATGCTGACACTTAAAACTACAGTTACAACCAATAATGGTGAAACTGAAGTAGTAGTTGGCGAGGCTATCGTTAAAAAGATGTAAAGTACGGCTAATATGAAAAGGGAGCAATTGTTAATAACTAATTTAGTTAGGGGCAATGCTCCTTTTTTTATTCTTAGTTGTTCAATTAACAGAAATGTATTATAATTATCACTAGATGTAAATTAGTTATGGATAAATCTTTAAGAAAGGCGCAAAAGCGCTAGAATCGAGGTTATTATGTCTGGTATTTTTGGCAAAATGTTTGATATGCGAAGTAAAGAAGAAAAACAAAGGGACTTTGAGGCTTATTCAAAAAGAATATTTCCCTATGGAGATTCTCACAGGGAAAAAGTTTCAGAGATACTTTCTGCACTTTATCCTAAAACAAATATAAAATATCTAAGAATGTATTATATCTTATTGAAAGAAGAAACTACTGGAGAGAATGCTGTTGATTTTGAAACTGCGGCAAAAAAACTAACAAAGAAAAGTATGGTTAAGGCTACTCCTGAACTGAATGCAGATTTACATGCTTTATTGCTGGCAGATTCTATAATAGATGAAAATCTAAATTATCCTTCCATTGAAGAATTACGTGCATCAGCAAAGAATTTAATCTCATTAGGTAAGGCTAACATATAAAAATACCTAAGACTTATAGGAAGAATATAAGAGCATTCATTGGTATCAGGTCAGTCTAACAAAAACCTAAGACTTATAGGAAGAATATAGGAGCATTTATTGGCATCAGGTCAGTCTAACAGATAAAAATACCCCTTTTATTGAATCCTATGACATTCATGTTCAATAAAAGGGATTCACTTTATTCATGTTTATTTTTCTTTGATTTCTTCACAATAAAAAATCGTGCTACAGTTCCTTTGCCACGTTTCTTTATATAGAAATATCCTAAAACGGAAAATACCACAGCTCCAATAAAATTAACGAATAGGTCTTTCATAGTATCAATAAGTCCGATGTCTAAGTAACCTCCAAGGTTTAATTCCTTTCCGTTGATGGCTACACTATATATATCATTGATTATTACAGGAGTATTACCACCCGTCGGATCTAATTTTACCGTAGAAATTGTATTGATAATAGTATCTTTTTGCATATCAAAATGGAAGAAGGTATCCATTCCAAATTCAAAGAATTCCCACATAACGCCTATTGTCATGGAAAAACAAAAGGCTACCATTGCCATAAAGAAGGGAGACAGTTTAAAAGATACTCGCTCAGTTCGATTTAATATGTCAACTAGAGAAAATCCAAGTGCCGCAGCTAAAAATCCATTTAAAGTATGAAGCATTGTATCCCAAAATGGAAATATGATATAATACTTTTGTATTTCACCTAAAATCTCAGCCGCAAAAATAAACAACATTATAATAATTTCAAATGTATTAGGCAAATCAATTCGAAAATTCATTTCAATAACACTAGGCATTATTAAAAGTAATAAAGTCAAAATACAAAGAAATACATTTTCATAGTTTCTATTAAAGAATTGAGCAATCATAACCAATATAACTAATGCTCTTAGAATCAGATATATGTAGAATGTACTTTTTTCTTGTTTAATATGTTCTAAAAAAGCGCGATGCTTTTCTCTGATTCTGGGCTTTTTCATAGATGTTTCCTCCTGTTAAATTGTTTTATTAATTAGGCATATTTCTTTTCATAAAAAACGATAGCATACATACCCAGCGTTGTCAACAAACATAATTTTTTAAATAAAAAGTCGCTAAAAAGCAAACTTAAACTTATTAAATAACATCAATATATTGACAGGTATTAATGCTAGTGTAGACATATAATATAGTAAATCCATGGGTGGAATTATATTCTTGACATCCCATTCATGAGAAAATACAATAGTGGTACAAGTTTTACACATTACTATTGTTAAACTTTTTAATGTACAATATAATATAGATATACATATAAGTAGAAAGCTTAGTATATATCATTTTATTATTAATTGCAATACAATTACAGTTAACAGGTTTCGAATGGTAAACATTCTAGGATAGATATAAATGGGATAAATATGGCATATATAATAAATATTATTAATAGCAGTATAACTTAGGTTATAGAAAGAGAGATTATAATGAAATTTAGTAGAGTAGATAAAGATACCATCCGCTGTATCATTACAGAAGAAGATATGAAAGAATATGGTCTTAATATTGAGGATTTCTTTAATGATAAGGATAAATCACGTGAATTTCTTGAAAGCATTGTGGAACAAGCAGAAAAGGAAGTGGGTTACCAGGTAAAAAATGGAGTGTTAGCAATACAAATTATGCCTCTTCCCAGAAATGGTCTGGCAATTACATTTTCCGAAAACGGTAGTAAAAATTTTATGGATATATTTGAGCAAATGAAAGATGTAGAAAATGTTATGGAGGAATACGGCAATACAGATACTAAAGTTAAGAAAACACAGGAAAAATTAGAAACTAAGGAAAAGGTGAAAAGTCAATCCGCATTAAAAATATATAAATTTAAATCACTGAAGGATGTAGAACAATATTGTTGCTCTATTACCTTTGATAAAATATTTACCAGTAAACTTTATAAGAATGATCAAGGTAATTCCTATTATCTTATTATTAATAAGGGAAGACTGTCCGCAGCAATCTATAATGCCATTAGCGATTTAGCTTTAGAATTTGCTGACTTTGTGTCTGACAGCCCCCTATATTTGGCTTATTGTGAAGAACACTATAAATGCCTGATTAAGAAGAAGGCTATTAATATAATGAGAAATATCGGAATGGGGTGATTTTAGTAAGTGCTTATTAAAAAAATGGAGCTATTATATGGTATAACTTGTCACTATGTACTATATAGCTTCCATGACCTTCTCCATTTATGAATTGAAGAGTACTATTGGGTATGTGATTCGCTAATCGTTTTGTATGGCTTTTTCTAATGATATCATTACTTCCGGCTAACACCAAAGTTGGAATGAGAATTTTTTTAAGTTCCTTGTTTTTCATATTTGGTTCTGTTAATATCATTTTCGCTTTTGAATCTTTGGTACATAAATAGGTATATAGTGTTTTGAAATAAAACTTTAGATTAACACCAAAAGGAGTATAATTAGCACCACTTACAATTAATTTTGATAATATATTGGGAGAATGAATAGCAAGTAAAAGCCCAATAATACCACCATCACTAAAACCATATAGAATGGGTTTTTGTATATTGAGTTCCTGTATAAAAGAGGCTACGTCCTCCATCATGGTAACATAGCTTAATGTATTTACTTTACTACTTTGCCCATGATCTCTGCTATCTATTGCATATACAGTATACTGCCCAGCTAATTGTTTTACTAACACGTCAAATATATCATGATTTTCACCATTTCCATGGAGAAGGATAATAGGATTTCCTTGTCCGGTCTGCTGGTAAAATAAATCTATTCCGTTCACTTTAATAAACATATTGTAAATCTCCCTTCATTTAAATGGTGCCTGGCACCAAAATGCTAAAT
>CALDJN010000102.1 GCA_937901695.1 uncultured Anaerocolumna sp. | reverse complement strand
TCTTAGATGCAAAATGAAAGGATTCATATGGACCATACTACAAATATTAGTTTTAATACCAACACAAACCCTATTTATCCAGTACTTACCATTGAAAGCTTAGAACAACTTAATCAATGCCCAAAATTTTTGATTGATCAATATAAGTGGCAAAAAGAATATGAAGTACAAGCCTATGGTCAAATGGCATTATTGAAAGGTTATGGATTAATTATATCAATGACTGCAATAGAGGAAAATCCATTAACTACATATACCAAAGATAATGACCCGGTTTATAAAGATAGCTGTATGGAAGCATTTCTAAACTTTGAACCAAAGGATTTAAGGGTTGGTTACTTTAATTTTGAGATGAATTCTTACGGTGCTATACTTAGTGGCTTTGGACCAATAGGAAATCGTAAAAGAGTTCATGAAATCACACAATATGCTCCCATATGCACTGCCAAAAAAGAGAGAGATACCTGGAGTATTCTCTTAAAAGTACCTATGGAACTTATTTGTGATGTATATAAAATTCAGCCATTAAAACCTGGCGACCAATTTGCCTGCAATTTCTATAAAATAAGTGAAACACCTTCTATAGAGCATTATGGAAGCTTTGCCCCTATAACATATCCAAAGCCTAATTTTCACTTACCACAGTTTTTTGCAAATGCTAAAATTCAGTAGCATTATAATTCTGCCGCGCCGAGCTTGCTCGTGGGCATAAACAACTCTGAAGGAGTTGCTTGCTATGGTTCTTTCATAGCAATGATAGTTTATTATTTTTACAACAGCCCCATATTTTTGATTTATTACAGTTCAGCCTATGGCATCCACCTGGCTGAACTGTAATTTTTATCCCATTATTAGTTGAAAAATGTTTGTTGACAATTAATAGTGGGTATAATATAATTATTGCAAATGATTTGCAATAAGAAGTGCTATAAAGCGGAAATAAGGTTATGAGAATCAGCAATAGCGGATGAACTTTCCTATGGACAGAGCTTTCTTAACGACAGAACTTTCCTGTGGGCAGACCTTGCCTTATGGCAGAACTTCCCTGTCAGCAGAGCTTCCTTAACGGCAAGTGAGAATACCCGCTTTTTCAATATCTTTGAATTTATGCAAAAATAGAAGGGAAATTAATATGAAAAAAAAACTAATTGTTATGCTAGGTATCATGTTAACAATTACAATAGGCACTACACTAGTAACTGCAGCAACAAGGAAAAAGGAGGAAAGGAATGAAAATTTAACTGTCGTTACTTCTTTTTATCCTATGTATATATTGGCTAAGAATTTAACAGAGGGAACGAATACAGATGTTGTAAATCTTACAGAATATAAAACTGGCTGTTTACATGATTATCAACTAACGACAGTGGATATGAAAAGGTTAGAGAATGCCGATATCTTTATTATGAACGGTGGAGGAATGGAAAACTTTATTGAAGACATTCTGGGATCTTACCCGGATATGCCTATTATTAATGCAAGTAAAGGCATTGAGTTTTTAACTGGAGAAGGACATAGCCATGAGGAAGGAAATACTAACCATCAGAAAGGTGAACCAGCAAATCACAAAAATGAAGAGTATAACGCCCATGTATGGCTTAATATGAATTATTATATGAAAGAAATTCAAAATGTGCAGGATGGCTTAATAAAGTTAAATCCAGAAAATGCTAGAATATATGAAGCAAATGCCAAAGAATACAGCAATAAAATTGAAACTTTAAAGAATGACTTAGAAGCAACCATGGACAATGTCAAAGAGAAGAAAGTTGTTATTTTTCATGATTCATTTGCCTACCTGGCACAGGAATTAGGGTTAGAAGTAATTCATACTGTAAATCTGGACGGTGAAACAGCGTTAAGTGCTGGAGATATAAGAGAAGTTATAGATGAAGTAAAGGAAAAGCAGGTAAAAGTTTTATTTACAGAAAAACAATATAGCACTTCAATTGCAGAAAATATAGCATCAGAATCTGGTGCGAAAGTTTATGTTATAGACTCTCTTGTAACCGGAGATATGGATAAAGACAGTTACATTAATGGTATGAAAATGAATTTAGAAGTGTTAAAACAAGCACTATTAAAAGAGTAATAGGTATGTGGAATGCAAAAGTCATTGGTCAAAAGTCATTGGTCAAAAAGCATTGAGCAAAGGTATTGGTCAAAAGTCATTGGTCAAAAAGAATTGAGCAAAGGAATTGGACAAAAGTCATTGGTCAAAAGGCATTGAGCAAAGGTATTGGGCAAAGGCATTGGACAAAAGATATTGAGCAAAAGTCATTGGACAAAAGTCATTGGTCAAAGGGTATTGATCAAAAGCCATGGGAAAAAGTCATTATGCAAAAGGTATTGGATAAGTGTAATTGTGGAACGAAAGGTTGAATAAAAATATATGTATAAAAAGAATGTCGCATTAAGTGAACCGCATGCTGCATGTGGTTTTCATTGCATTAAAACGAAAGATATTACAGTAAAGATAGGCAATGTTACCATTATTGAAAATGTTAATCTTCATATTCATTGTGGCAGGCTGACAGCCATTATTGGAAGGAATGGTGCCGGCAAATCTACCTTAATGAAAGCCATATTAGGGGAAATAAAGCATGAGGGCACCATAACCTTTGAAGATATTAAAAATAACCAAATGGAAGATTTAGAAGTAGGATATGTACCACAGCATTTAAATATTGCAAAAAATACTCCCACCAGCGTTTACGATTTATTTGCATCTTATATTTCTAATTCCCCGGTATGTTTATTTAAGAACAAAAAGTTATCGGAACAAATAAAAAAGCAATTGACTATATTTCAAGCACAAGACCTAATGGACAAGCAAGTCTGTGATTTATCCGGTGGGGAATTACAGAGAGTCCTTTTATCTATTGCTATTACACCAGTTCCCAATTTATTATTGTTAGATGAACCAATTTCAGGCATTGATCGCAATGGCATGGAATTATTCTACGAAAATATCGGTAATCTTAAAAAAAATTTCGACTTAGCAATAATTATGATTTCCCATGACTTTGATTTTGTTCGAAAATATGCAGATCATGTTATTTTGCTAGATAAAACAATTAAGATAGAAGGCACCCCTGATGAAGTACTTTCCAGTGAAGAATTTAAGGATACTTTTGGGATGCAATGGGAGTAAGTATGGAAAACATTTATAATGCAATAGAATTATTATTACCTTTTAGCTGGATTACCTATGATTTTATGAAAAATGCGTTATTGGCAATCCTCATTATAACGCCCCTGTTTGGAATTCTTGGAACTATGATAGTAAATAATCAAATGGCGTTCTTTTCAGATGCATTAGGTCATTCTGCCTTAACCGGCATGGCTATTGGAATTGTTTTTGGAATTCAGGATACCAATGTATCTATGGTTATTTTTGCTGTCATATTTTCATTACTATTAAATAAGATAAAAAGGAGAAAAACAGTTTCAACAGATACTGTGATTTCTGTTTTTGCCTCTTTAAGTACAGCAATCGGTCTGGTTATTTTATCAAAGGGAGGTAACTTTTCAAAGTATTCCAGCCTTTTAGTTGGAGATATTCTAAGCATAACGCCTAAAGAAATACTTTCCTTGTTAGTAATATTTATAGTTACTCTGATTTTTTGGTATGGTGCTTTTAATAAACTGCATGCAATCAGTGTAAATGAAACATTAGCAAAGAGTAAACATATTAATTCTGCCTTAATTGATAATATATTCGTTGTAATCATTGCACTTATTGTTATGCTTTCTATCAAATGGGTAGGTATCTTAATTATTAATGCTTTATTAATCTTACCTGCAGCAGCAAGTCGTAACCTATCCTCCAATATGAGAGAATATCACCTTTTCTCTGTATTGATATCTGTATTCTCAGGAATAGTAGGGTTGATTTTATCCTACTATAATAACACTGCAACAGGACCTACCATCGTTATTATTGCTTCTATCATCTTTTTCATGACTTTAATATGTAAGCCCTTGGTGAAATAGTATCAAATTATTTATTAATAAATTTTATTGAGGCATATGGAAAAGAAACGGATATATAGTATTAAATTATTTAATAATATTTCAAAAACCAGTTACATGGTAATCTAATGTAGGGTATAATATATATATTAGATATCAAATTACAAAAATATTAATGGAGAGAAACCAATGAAGAATTGGATAGTTTATCTTAAAATAGTATTAAATCTTTTACTTTTTGTTCTTGGAATATTATTTATAATTTATGTTGTTCCACCTTTTATTAGGTTCTTTGGACCCTTTTTTATAGGTTGGATTATATCCATGATAGCCAATCCGCTGGTAAAGTTTCTGGAGAAAAAAGTAAAGATTATTAGAAAACATGGTTCAGCCATTATAATTGTAGCAGTTATTCTTATAATATTTGGGGTTTTATCCGGGGCTATCTATATTATAGCAAAAGAAGCTATGACCTTAGTTCAAGACTTGCCCAATATATATAAAAGTTTAGATAAGCAATTTGAAGAATTATCAACTAACTTAAGTGGAATCTATAATGTCCTGCCTTCCTCTATTCAAGTTTTTATTGATAAATTGGGAAATAGTTTTTCGGAGTATGGTGCATCTATTGCGGAAAAGCCTCCAATCACAATTAGTATGGCAGGAAGTTTAGCCAAGACCGTAGTAGAAGGTTTCTTTATGACTATAATTACCATTCTGGCGGCTTATTTTTTTACAGCAGAGAGGGAGAATATTGTTGGAGAAGTAAGGAAAGTTATGCCCAAAACAGTAGTGGATTATTACCGCCTGGTTGCTAATAATTTTAAAACTGCAGTAGGCGGGTATTTTAAAGCACAATTTAAGATTATGATAATCATAATTTTGATTATCTTTTTTGGTTTTGAATTATTACAAATCAATTATTCATTTTTACTTGCCATTATTATTGCTTTTCTGGACTTCCTACCCTTTTTAGGAACTGGAGCAGTATTTTGGCCCTGGGCTTTCATTGATGTTCTGTTAGGCAATTATACACAGGCAATTTTTTTAATGATAATATATTTAATCTGTCAAATCGTAAAACAAATATTACAGCCTAAAATGGTAGGGGATAGTATTGGAATTAACCCTTTGGCAACTTTAATATTTATGTTTATCGGATATCGTTTTATGAACGTATTTGGTATGATAATTGGAATACCCATTGGAATGGTTATAGTAAGCCTGTTTAGGATGGGGATGTTTGATAATATAATAAAAGGATTGAAAATTATCATTAACAATATAAATGAGTTTAGAAAATATTAAAGATGGATTTGCCACTTTGGGGAAGTTTGGTCATTCTGAGCAAGCCTTGTCGTCTTGGGCAAGTCTTGTTATTCTGAGTAAGTCTTGTTATTCTGAGTAAGTCTTGTCATTCTGAGCAAGTTTTGCTATTCGGAGAAGTCTTGTCATTCTAAGCAAGTTTTGCTATTCGGAGAAGTCTTGTCATTCTGAGAGCTTTAGCTCGAAGAATCTCACTTTAAAATGGGATTCTTCGAGTTTATAATTCAGCTTTGCTGAATTTGCTCTCAGAATGAAAAGACTTGTTCAGAATGACAAAGCTTGCAACGGCTCCTTCTATAGTATCACTGTTACTGTTATTATTTATCTCTAATAAGAATTTATCTCTAATAAGAATTTATCTCTAATAAGAATTTATCTCTAATAAGAATTTATCTCTAATAAGAACTTACCTCTAATAAGAACGTACCTTTAATAAGAATTTATCTCTAATAAGAACTTACCTTTAATAAGAATTTACCTCTGATAAATATGATATTTTGTTTCAAATCGTGATGGCTTATAAGATAATTTTGATTTTCGAAGCCCTTCCTGTCCTAAATCATCTTCTCGGTTGACAATCACAGCATCTGGGAATGAATGTATTAAGAATTGTTGATTAATGTAGTTATATAATCCGGGAATGTTGATATTAGCCTTTTCAATATGAATAAACGCACATTGAATATCTGGAGCGTAAGTGCCAATGGAATAAGCTTCTAATTTACCATCTATATATACGCCACCCATTTTGGTATCAAAAAATCCACAATTACGGAAGATATTATGAATGCCATTTTCTTCACTGCGAATACTATTGTGTTTATCTTCATAGTCTCTATTTTCTAACCATTTATCGTGAAAGTCTTCAATTTCTTTAATATTTGAACAGTCTAGAACTTTATATTCATAATGGCCTTCATAATTTTTAATAAATGAATTTACGTGGTTTTTCTTTTTATGATAAATTTTACCACTTAATTTTCTTAACTTTTCAGCATCATAAACATAGTCATAACTATCTCTATCATCTACTATATCAAATTCTTCTTCAAACCCGGGAATGGTTTTTAAAGCTGTAAGAAAAGTCTGATCAACTAAATACATTTTCAAAGGCTTTTTTAAAACATTATTCCAATAGCCTTTAACCAAGGAAAAGACCTTTAGAATTTCCTCTTCTTTACACAATGGCATCATAGGGTAGAATCCCTTTTTCTCCCCTATGACACACATTAAGAATGTATCGTTACAATAGTAATAAGTATCGTAATAATCCTGCCAAATATATTGATTAACAAATTGGCGTTCAGAGAGATACACTGGTCTTAAATTTGCATAGGATTGAAACTTATTACCATCAGTGATTGTAAATTTCTTAAATTCCATGTCCACAAAATTACCCCCTTAATTTTATCATACCTAAGTTATGCTGGAATGTTATTATGGCATTCTGCTATTCTGTCATTCTGTTGGTATATCATTCTGCCGGTATGTCATTCTGCTGGTATGTCATTCTGTTGGTATGTCATTCTGAGCGAAATTCAACGATGTTGAATTTCGTGAAGAATCTCGGTTTGTGTATCTTGGAAAAGATTAGATTCTTCACCTTCGGTTCAGAATGACATTACCCTACTTCGGTTCAGAATGACATTACCCTACTTCGGTTCAGAACGACATTACTCTATTTGCCCTGATTATTTCTTCTTGATCTCATTCGAAGTGTTGGATTTAATATTTTTTTACGAATTCTTAAACTAGTTGGGGTGACTTCCAGCAATTCGTCAGTTTCAATAAATTCGAGAGCTTGTTCCAGACTTAATATTCTAGGTGTAGTCAGCCTTAAGGCTTCATCTGAATTTGATGCTCTTGTATTGGTCATCTGCTTTCTCTTGCATACGTTTACTTCAATATCTTCTGACTTTCCGTTTTGACCAACTACCATGCCGGAGTATACTTTTTCACCAGGACCGATAAATAAGGTACCACGTTCTTGGGCATTGAATAGACCATAAGTTATAGCTTCACCTGTTTCATAAGCAATTAAAGATCCTTGTGTTCTATATTGAATATCTCCCTTATATGGACCATAACCTTCAAAAATAGTATTTAGGATACCATTTCCCTTTGTATCGGTCATAAATTCTCCACGGTATCCAATCAGCCCTCTGGCAGGTATTATGAACTCTAATCTGGTATATCCACCGCTTCCATTTGACATTCCTTGAAGCTCGCCTTTTCTTTGACTTAATTTATCTATGATAGTACCGGAGAATTCATCTGGTACATCGATATATGCTCTTTCCATTGGTTCTAATTTTTTACCATTGGCATCATTTTTATATAGAACGACTGCTTTACTTACAGCAAATTCATAACCTTCACGGCGCATATTTTCAATTAAAACGGATAAATGTAGTTCACCACGGCCAGAAACTTTATAGCATTCTGTGGTTTCGGTCTCTTCCACACGAAGGCTTACATCCGTATTCAATTCTCTAAATAGTCTGTCTCTTAAATGTCTGGAAGTTACATACTTTCCTTCCTGACCTGCAAATGGGCTGTCATTTACAATAAAGTCCATGGCAATGGTTGGCTCTGATATTTTCTGGAATAGAATTGGTTTTGGATTATCTAAAGAACAAATGGTATCTCCAATGTGAATATCTGGAATTCCTGATATAGCTACAATGGAACCAACGGTTGCTTCATTCACATCAACTTTTTTCAAACCTTCGAATTCATATAATTTGCTTATCTTAACTTTTTGATTTTTATTTGGATCATGGGCATTGACTAAAACAACTTCCTGGTTCACTTTAATGGTTCCGTTATCTACTTTACCAACACCGATACGGCCAACATACTCATTGTAATCAATGGTACTGATTAATACCTGAGTACTTGCGTCTGGATCTCCTTCTGGAGCAGGAATATAGTTGATAATAGTATCAAATAGTGGTTTCATGCTTTCCGGAGTGTCATCCATTTCAAGGACGGCTACACCTTTTTTAGCGGAGGCATATACAAAAGGACTGTCTAATTGTTCTTCCGAAGCATCCAAGTCGATAAATAGTTCTAATATTTCGTCAATAACTTCTTGTGGTCTTGCTTCTGGACGGTCCATCTTATTGATACAAACAATAACTGGCAAATCTAAATCCAGAGCTTTTCTAAGAACGAATTTGGTTTGTGGCATGGCTCCCTCAAAAGCATCGACTACTAGTATAACACCATTTACCATTTTTAAAACTCGTTCTACTTCTCCACCAAAATCTGCATGTCCCGGGGTATCAATAATATTAATTTTTACTCCATTGTAGTTGACAGCAGTATTTTTAGCCAGTATTGTGATTCCACGTTCTCTTTCAATATCATTAGAGTCCATGACTCTTTCTTGAACAACCTGATTGGAACGAAAAGTACCACTTTGCTTTAGCAGTTCATCTACCAAGGTTGTTTTGCCATGATCAACGTGGGCAATAATTGCAATGTTACGTACATCTTCTCTTTTCATTAACATATAAAAATTCCTTCCTAAATGGGTTTAACTTATTAATACCCAAAAATGCATATATTATATAAATTAAGTTTTCAACATTTTATTACAAAAAAAGAACTCTAACTTTAGTATTGTATCATAAAGATGGAAATTTACAAGTGTTTTCGCAAGTTGGAGTAAATTTTCAGCAATTTTGTTGCCATACCCATGTTTAAGATAGGATTAATTAGGGAATATTAAAATAATATATATATTTTTTCAAATTTTGATTCTAAAAAGTTAATTTCCTGCATACATATAATATTGGATAATAATTTATCTTAAATTCCATGACAATAAAGTGTTGGGGTACCAATCGATATTGTACAGAACAGGATTAAGAGAAGGGAGTCATACAATATGACAGATAAAGTATTTGATAACAATCAAGTAAGTATTGCAGGAGAGGTTGTAGGCGATTTTGAATTCAGCCATGACGTATTCGGGGAAGGATTTTACGTTTTAGACGTATCCGTAAGTCGCTTAAGTAATTCCAACGATATCATCCCAATTATGATATCAGAACGTTTGATTGATGTAAAACAAGATCTAAAAGGAAAATTCGTAGATATAAGCGGTCAATTTAGGTCTTATAATCGTCATGAGGATAACAAGAATCGTTTGGTTTTGTCAGTGTTTGCGAGAGAAATTAAAGTTTGTGAAGAAGATATTGAGGGTGTAAGACCTAATTTTATCTTCTTAGATGGTTTTGTTTGTAAGCAGCCGGTATATCGGAAAACTCCGTTAGGAAGGGAGATTGCAGATATTCTACTTGCCGTTAATCGCCCATATGGAAAATCAGATTATATCCCTTGCATCTGATTTTCCATATGGGCGATTAAC
>CALDJN010000101.1 GCA_937901695.1 uncultured Anaerocolumna sp. | reverse complement strand
AGCAGCTGGTAAAAAAGTTGGTGTTGTAAAGGTTAGATTATACAGACCATTCAGCGCTAAGCATTTAATCGATGTAATCCCAGATTCTGTAAAGCAAATCAGCGTATTAGACAGAACAAAAGAACCAGGTGCACTTGGCGAACCTCTATACCTTGATGTTGTTGCAGCACTAAGAGATTCAAAATTCCATGATACACCTATATTCTCAGGACGTTATGGTTTAGCTTCCAAAGATACCACTCCTGCACAAATCATTGCAGTTTACAAGAATACTGAGAAAAAGCAATTTACAATCGGTATTGTTGATGATGTAACTCATCTTTCTCTTGATATTACAGAGAATCCGAATACAACTCCGGAACATACAATCAGCTGTAAATTCTGGGGACTTGGTGCTGACGGTACTGTTGGTGCTAACAAGAACTCTATCAAAATCATTGGTGATCATACAGATATGTATGCACAAGCTTATTTTGCATATGATTCAAAGAAATCCGGCGGTGTAACTATCTCTCACTTACGTTTTGGTAAAGATCCAATTAAAGCAACTTACTTAATTAACAAAGCTAACTTTGTTGCTTGCCACAATCCTTCTTATGTAAGGAAATACAACATGGTTCAAGACTTAAAAGATAACGGTACTTTCTTGCTTAACTGCAGCTGGAACATGGATGAAATCGAAGAACATCTTCCTGGACAGGTAAAACGTTACATAGCAAAACATAATATTAAGTTCTATACTATTGATGGTATTAAAGTAGGTAAAGAAATCGGTCTTGGAAATCGTATTAATACTGTACTTCAGGCTGCATTCTTTAAGTTAGCTAATATCATTCCTGTTGAAGATGCTGTTAAATATATGAAAGACGCTGCAACTGCTACTTATGGCAGAAAAGGCGATGCAGTTGTTAAAATGAATCATGATGCTATTGATCGTGGTATTACTGATTTAGTAGAAATTAAAGTTCCTGCTTCTTGGGCAGACGGAGCAGATGAAAGCTTAGCTGTAACTGCTGCAGGTCCTAGAAAAGACCTTGTAGATTATGTAAATAATATTCAAAATTCTATTAATGCTCAAGATGGGGATAACCTTCCTGTATCAGCATTCGTAGATTATGTAGACGGTACAGCTCCTGCTGGTTCTTCTGCATATGAAAAACGTGGTGTAGCAGTAGATGTATCTACATGGAATCCAGATAACTGTATCCAATGTAACTTCTGTTCTTATGTATGTCCACACGCAGTTATTCGTCCAATCGCTGCAACAGAAGAAAATGCTGCTAAAGCTCCAGAAGGTTCAACCTTCCTTAACTTAACAGGTATGCCAAATTATAAATTTGCTGTATCCATATCTGTTCTTGACTGTACAGGTTGTGGTTCCTGCGTTAATGTATGTCCTGGTAAGAAAGGCGAAAAAGCATTATCCTTGCAGCCATTAGAAGCACAATTAGATAAACAAAAATTATTTGATTATGGTGTTGAAATCGGAAATCCTGATGAAGTTGTTGAGAAATTCAAACCTACAACTGTAAAGGGAAGCCAATTTAAGAAACCATTACTTGAGTTCTCCGGCGCTTGTGCAGGTTGTGGAGAAACTCCATATGCTAAACTTGCTACACAATTATTCGGTGATAGAATGTACATTGCTAATGCAACAGGATGTTCTTCTATCTGGGGTGGTTCATCACCATCTACTCCATACACAGTTGACGAAAATGGACGTGGTCCTGCTTGGTCTAACTCTTTATTCGAAGATAACGCTGAGTATGGTTATGGTATGTCACTTGCTCAAAAAGCTTTGAGAGGACGTTTAATCTCTTCCGTTGAAGCACTTGCAAAAGTTGTTGATAACGCAGATGTAAAAGCAGCTTGTGATAAATACCTTGAAACAAAAGATTCCAGCACATTAAATGCTCCAGCTTCCAGAGAATTAGTTGCTGCATTAGAAGCATGTAATTGTGATAATGAACACAAAGCTGACATCTTAACTAACAAAGACTTCTTATCTAAGAAATCTCAATGGATCTTTGGTGGTGACGGATGGGCTTACGATATCGGATTCGGTGGTTTAGACCATGTTATCGCAAGTGGTCAAGACGTTAACATCCTTGTATTCGATACTGAAGTTTACTCCAATACAGGTGGTCAATCTTCAAAATCAACTCCTACCGGTGCTATTGCTCAATTTGCTGCTGGTGGTAAAGATGTTAAGAAGAAAGACTTAGCAGCTATCGCTATGAGTTATGGTTATGTATACGTTGCTCAAATTGCTCAAGGTGCTGACTACAATCAATGCGTAAAAGCATTTGTTGAAGCTGAAAGCTATCCAGGACCATCTATTATCATCGCTTATGCTCCATGTATCAGCCATGGTATTAAAGGTGGTATGAAGGGTGCCCAAACAGAAGAAAAACGTGCTGTTCAAGCCGGATACTGGCATTTATTCAGATTCGATCCACGTCTTGCAGAAGAAGGAAAGAATCCATTCCAGTTAGACTCTAAAGCACCAACTGCTGATTATCAAGAATTCTTACAGAATGAAGTTCGTTACAGCTCACTTGCTCGTTCTAATCCAAATAGAGCAGCCGAGTTATTTGCTAAAGCTGAACAAGATGCAAAAGCAAAATACGAAAAATTAGTGAAATTAGCAGAATAAAATTTAAACAGATAAGTTTAAATACAGATAAGGGGCTTTTGCTCCATAGTTGAAAGCTATGGAGCAAAAGCCCCTTATATTGATTCAATCATAGCTATAAAGAAAGCTACTAGTTAAAGGACTGTTGAAACAGGCAAGCCCTTACCCACACTACTGAAGCGGGAGACTTCCCTGATGAGGTTAAACTATTTCCTGTATGATTTTATATAAAACTTTTACATCTTCTATTCTAGTAGCACCCGTTTCCTTATCAATAATAGAGGAATAAACATGAGGGATAATTTTTTTTACTCCTGCATTTAATGCAATGCTAAGTATTTCCTTAAAATTATCTAAATCAATTCCTCCTGTTGGTTCTAGATTAAATTCATTTTCAGCACAGGCACTTGCTACTGATTTAAATTCTTCAACTGTTTTTAATCCTCCCATTGGGAAATATTTTAAGGAGTTTGCTCCTAATTCTTTTGCCATGGCAATTGCCGTTTCAACTGGTACAATGGCAGGATTTTGATCTTTACTGAAAGGACCTGTAGAAATTTTGACATAGCCAACTTTACCACAAGGTGATACCATAGAGTTTATAAAAGCTTTATCGCCTGCTTTCGCTCTTGTATATCCTCCAGCTGTAAAAGTCTGATTTATATGTTTGGGTTTAATTTGTCCGGATATCTCAGCTACAGCCTTCCATTGGCTGGGATTACCAGCTCCAAGACCTACTGATATATTATTATCAACAGCTTCCTGATATTTCTTCATATCCTTTACTGCACTTTCTACATCCGGGTAATTAGATGATAGAATTCCCACAACTGCATGGGTTTGTGCAGCTTCTATAATTGCTTTCCCATTCTCAATTGAGTTTGTTAAACAATTTAGGCAAACTCTACCTTTATAAAAATTAATTTCGTCCATACCCTACTCTCCTTTTCCTATCTCAATTAACCGAGTTAATATAAAATTCAATTCATCTATACTATTTAATGGTCTTGGATCAATAGCGATAGAACCAATATTTGCTTGATAATCTCTTGTAAAAATGGCAGGCGTACCTTCTTGTAATTTTTTCACTACTTCCATAGCATCAAGACCAAATTCCTCTTTATTAAAGTTAATCTTACAGCGATATATTTCCCTTCCCCCTTCGTCCTGAATAATGGAAGCCTTGCAGCCATTTATCTTATTAACATTTTCCATAAAATTTTCTAAGTCATTTTTAGAAATTACTTGAACATTCTCTCCTGCCAAATAGCATTCTATGGCTTTTACTAACCCCATGGTACATTCTTTTCCAACTTTCATAGCACGTCCAATACCCTTATATTGCAGGCGCATGTTCTGTGCATATTCTTTCGTTTTGCAAGCTACAAATCCGCTTGTTGGACCTTCGATAGCCTTTGCACCACTATAGCATACAAAATCAGCACCCATGGCTGCATATTTTTTTAAGTCTTCTTCTGCTGCTGCATCAATGATGCAAGGAACCTTAAGTGTATTTGCTAATTGGACAACGGACTGTACATCCACCATATCTTTTTGTACACAGTGATGAGATTTTACATAAAAAATAGCAATTGTATTATCATTTAAGGCATTTTTTATATCTGAAAGCTTAGAACCATTGGCATAGCCAACTTCCACTATTTTTCCACCTCCAAGCTGAATCATTTCAGCTATTGGAGCTCCAAAATCAACATTGTGGCCCTTAAGTAATATTACTTCCCTTTTGGATAGTTCTGGTACAATATCCCAAAGATGTTGAACTCTCTGTAGATTGTTCCCACAGATTAGGGAAGCAACGGATAGTGCAATACCCGCTGAAGCACTTGAAGTAACACAGGCATCCTCGATACCAATCAACTCACCTATTTTTCTTCCTGCAAATTGGTATAACTCATCCATAACTACATAATTACTTGCTGCTTCCACTACTGCATTGCC
>CALDJN010000100.1 GCA_937901695.1 uncultured Anaerocolumna sp. | reverse complement strand
TACCATTTACACGAAACTTTATACATTCTCCAGGCACTACAAACTTGGGTTATTAAACTTGAGTAATTTTTTGAATACACACAATAATAAGTATAGTCAAGGTTCCTGCCCGGAGATTACAACAAGATTAAAGCTTATAATCGCAGTTATTGTTATTGGGTTTGGTTTTGTATTGTATGCTTCTGTTATGAAGTGGTGAACTTCCTGCAATCTTTTTAATGATGGCAATAGCAGCTTCCTTGGCTGCTGGATATAGTCCTAACAAAATAGCTGAAGAGTTTGTTAAAGGGGCAAAATCAATGCTGTTTGGAGCTTTGGTTGTTGGTTTTGCCCGGGGGATTTCTGTTGTGCTTGAAATGGGATGATTATTGATACCGTTGTTCATTCCGCAGCAAGTATATTGACTGGTCTGCCAACAATTATCTGCAGTATGGCAATGCTGGTTATTCAAACTATTATCAGTGTGTTTATTACTTCGGGAAGCGGTATGGCTGCTGCTTTTTCAGCGGTTACCATGGTTGTAGTTCCAAAACCAACGTATGATGAACTATCTTATCCAACTACACCTCATTTAAAGAAAAGAATTGATATCTTAATTAGCAATAAGCAAGCCAGTTTGGCAACATTATTTATTGATTACCGACTTGATTGTCTTACAAATTTATATATTTATTCATACTTTTGTACACTTTATATTAAAGTAAACCTTTTCGGCTTACTTAGTACATACTCTTTCAAGGTCTCCGATATTTCCATCTCTGTCAAATCCAGAGTATTCTTGATTTTAACAATTTTGCATTTTTCAGGTTCTTTAATTCTCAACATTTTTATCGCTCCAGCTATAGCTTCCTGCTCATCACTCATTACAATAGGAATGTACTCTGTCCAGTAGCCAAAACTTCCGTCGCACGCAAAACTGTTGGCGTATGTGGATTCAAAATCAATATTATCATATACTTCTATAGTCGTTAAATCAGCAAGCCCGATACCACATGCATTTCCATGACTTTTTTCCGATAATCTAAGTACAATAACTTTACCGATTTTAGGCACTGTTGGTTCTTTAGATTTTGGTCCGATTAATCCTACAATATTAGGATCCATACCGAATCCCGATATATCTTTTCCAATTTCCTCTATAACCAATATATCAATTTCAGGAATGCCGATGGATGGCATAGATTCCCTTGCAATCTGCAAAATTTCAGGTTCTCTATCAAAGATTTCATCTTTAAGCATGCCTTCAATAAACTTCACCTTATTAAAAGCATTTTCTACAACTCCGATAGCAAACCCTATATTACCCTCATCGAAAACGATCTTTGCCGCCTGAGGTATAATTTTAGAGAAATTCAATGTATTACCTTTATGCAAGCTAGTGCAGCCAACATGTCTTCCTAGACCAATCGTAGATAACTTACATATTCCGCTTTCATATTTTCCTGTAAATTCAGTATGTGGTTTTATTCTGTTAATTAGTATCGTCATATCAGCTTCATATGCATTTTTATCCATAAAAACATCAATTTCACCTTCAGTAGTACCAAGCTTAACCACGTCCATCTCAGATTTGATTGGCGCACCTACGGTCTCTTCTGTAATGCCGAAATCTGCCAATATCTGCTCACAACCTTCTTTTGTGCCTCCGCCATGACTCCCCAT
>CALDJN010000099.1 GCA_937901695.1 uncultured Anaerocolumna sp. | reverse complement strand
TAGCAGCACCACCTAAAGCACCGCAAAGAGAAGCCGCACCATAACCTGATGCACCATTTGCAAAAGCATCAACTGGAATCTGGTTCCAAGGATAACCGGCATTGTCTGCTAATTGACCTCCAATTGCATCAAAAACTGCTCTGCAGCATCCACCCTTATTAAAGAAGCTTGCATATGCTCTTTCTTTCGTTGTTTCAACATCCAATTTTTGATATGGGTATGGATGTTGCGGAGCATCTTTACTTGCCTCCATATATTCATAGTTTAGAACCTCTTTAGAAGGAATATCCGTTTTTTTTGAACATCCTGTTATTAAAGTTGGAACAACACCTGCTACTGCAACCCCTGCAGCAGCTTTGCCTGCAAATTTTAGTACTTCTCTTCTCGTGTAAGTTTTCTCCATTAAATTACTTTCTCCCATATTTACTACTCCTTAATATTATATTTTGTCGATTTTATAAATCGCAATTCACTATATTAATTTAATATAGTAATATTAGACTTATAAAAAGAGCCCTATAAAAATAAAATTATAGAAGGTTGTCTTATTATTAAGTCTAAATATTCAAAATAAACCAAGCATTTACACTTTGTTAAATTTATAACAACATATTATTAATATTACTACTAATTTATGGATTTGTCAAGGCATAAAAACTATTTTAAAACCTATCTACTGCTTAATAGTTATAATTTAGCCCTGTGATATCCCATCCCCCTTTTACTTGCCTGCCTTCATGGTTTCATACCGCTCTGCTTCACAATGTACACAAATCTGACCTTATTTGCATATGCCAACTAGAAAGGTTACAAAGGTTAAATTGGACTGTCTACACAAAGGGAGATGGGATACTACAGGCTGAACTATAATTATTATTTTCTACTTTTATTCTCAATTTTCATAATAAGTTTGTTATTATATTAACATTATTCCTATTGACATAATAGGAATAATACGATATAGGTACAAACAAATTTACAAAGGAAATTTACAACTGGTAAATTTTATGATATAGTATATTAAAGTTTCTTTCATTTTAATGATTCTCTCCTCACATTAAAAGAATGGAGGATTCTATTGTTAAATCTAAAAAAAGTCATTTTGTCTATTACTTTATCTTTAATGGCAATTCATTTTATTTTACCTACCCAAGCAGTATCTGCATTATCATCTGAAATATCCTTTATAATTCTTTCACAGTACGATGCGAAGGTTAACATTGGTGATGAATTCTATCTCATCGCCATTACCTCCACTGGGAAGAACGTAACCTGGAAAAGCAGCGATTCTAAAATTGTTTCTGTTAATAAGTACGGAAAAGTTACTGCAAAAAAATCTGGTACAGCTGTTATTACTGCTAATCTAAAAGATACCTGTGCTTCCTGCCTTGTTTCTGTTAATAAAACAACCATATCAATCAACCCTGCCAGTGGCAAAATTCAAAGAGGTGAGAGTATAAAACTAACCGCTGTTACCTCCAATGGTTCCAAAGTTACTTGGAAAAGCAGAAAAACAAGTATTGCAACAGTAGATGAACATGGTACAGTAATTGGTAAAAAACCAGGTGAAACTGAGATTACCTGCTCTGCTGATGGAAACCAAGTGACCTGCCTTGTAACGGTTGATTATCCTACTGTTACCTTAAATCGTTCCCATATCACTTTATATCGTGGTCAAACAGATAAACTTTCTGCAGAAGTATCATCTAAAATTAAACCCCAATGGAGAACAAACAAGAAAAGCATAGCTACAGTAGATCAAAATGGAAACATAACAGCTATCAAAAATGGAACTGCTATCATTACAGCAACGGTTGATGGTGTTTCTATCAGCTGTGAAATAATTGTAGAAAAACCTGAAATTAAATTAAGTAAAGAGGAATTATCTATGAAAGCAGGTTCTTCTGCTACAATCACCGCTAAAGTTTCCTCAGGTAATTCTCCAACCTGGTCTACTAGTAATCCTAATATCATATCCATAAACTCCAACGGGCAAATAAAAGCTTTAAAAAAAGGAAAAGCCTATGTCTATGCCAAGGAGGATGGAACAAAAGTGAAATGCACAATTTATGTAACTGAATAATGATAATCTAGAGGAAAGAAAAATTAGAATTGAAAGAAACTTTTTATAAAATATTTAGTCAGCTCGGATTACGGTTCAAACTAATATAATAAGATATTGAATATTGAGCGTTACAGTTTAGCTTATTTTTCAGCTCATTTTTCAGCTTGTTTTTCAGCTCATTTTTCAGCCCATTTTTCAGCTTATTTTTCAGCTCATTTTCCAGCCTATTTTTTCAGCTTGTTTTTCAGCTTATTTTTCAGCTCATTTTCCAGCCTATTTTTCAGCTTGTTTTTCAGCTTGTTTTTCAGCTCATTTTCCAGCCTATTTTTTCAGCTTGTTTTTCAGCTTGTTTTTCAGCTCATTTTTAATTAAATCTTTATAATTATGTATATAAATTTAAGTATTTTTATTGTATAATATCTGTAAGTTTTATTTCTATATTTGTCCAAAAACCTGTACACAAATCGTTCATAATTATAATGTATAATGATTTCAATACAGAAAATACCGTTTTCAACCAGATTGAGATGTTTGCTTCCTATAACAGGATATCCAATGTAGTTGACAAGGTCTGTAATTACATAAATTATTACGTTCGATGTGTGGACAAAAATTAAGTGTGAGGGAAAATATGAAAAACGAAAGGATGCCACAAAGGGAATCTTTCACACAAAAATATGTGGCACTATCGCAAGTACATGTGATATGGAATGGGTGTAAAATATGAATGATGTAACGCAAAATGAGAAAAATCCAGTAAGCATGAGTAAGATGAGAAAAATTAAAAGAAAAAAAGAAATTAAAAAGATGAAGCGGAATGCACGCTTAGCAAAGGTTATATCTATATGCTTGATAATTCTGGTATCTGCTCTTCTTATTTCCTTAATCGGTTATTCTATTTATCGAAATATTAATAGAGTGAAACCAAGTAATGATTACAGTGCAAACCTGACGGAAAATGGTTTAGTAAAAGATGTACAAGCTTCTGATCATTTAAAGTTAGCCGATTATTCTAACATTACGGTACCATTAAGCGAAATAGAATATTCCGATGAATCTGTGGAAAAAGATATTAAGGGTTTATTAGATAATTACAGTACTCTAGATACAAAAACAGATGCATTGATTGCAAATGGTGATAAAGTAAATATAGATTACGTTGGAACAGTTGATGGTAAAGAATTCGAAGGTGGTAATACAAAAGGTGCCGGTACAGATTTAGTTATAGGCGACAAAAAATATATCGATGACTTTGAAGAGCAATTAATCGGTCACGGTATTGGTGATAAAGTAAAGGTAGAGGTTACCTTCCCAGCAGATTATAAAGAAGCAACTTTGGCTGGAAAAGATGCAGTTTTCAATGTTGAAATTAATGGGATTTATAATGTACCAGAATTCACAGATGCCTTTGTAAAAGAAAATCTTTCTGATAAAGCAGCAACAGCCGATGAATACAGAAAATATGTAAAACAAACCAAATATGATAACAACTTTACAAAGTGGATAGAGAAATATCTTATGGATAATACCACTGTTACATCCTATCCAGAAAAGTATGTAAATCATTTAAAATCAATTAAGAAATACGAAGATCAAAGTTATTTTGAATACATGAATAACTTATACGCCTCTGCAGGTTCACAGCCTCCTTATGCAAGTTTTGAACAATACACTGGTATGTCTGAAGAAAAATATGATGCTGGATTAGTAGAGCAGGCACAGAATGAAGCAAAAATGGTTTTGATTTTCCAAGCCATTTATGAAAAAGAAGGTCTTAATGTAACAGCAGATGAATTTGATAAGTATTTAGGTCATAAAACAACAGAAAATTATGATTCTTATGTAAAAGCATACGGTAAAGGCAATGTTATGCAACAGCTAATCCATGAAAAGGTATTAGAATATTTAAAAGAAAATGCTACTGTGAAATAGTTGATAGCTGCAAAAAGCAATTAATGTTTACAAGAACCGTTAATGACTACAAAAATAGTTAATAATTACAAAAACAGTTAATAACTACAAAAGCAGTTAATGTTTACAAAAAATATTTCATATGTTAATACCGTAAAAATTTTTGTAAATAGAATCAAAAAGTGGCTGTTGCCAAAGAAAAAATTTGTCATTACTATGAAAGCATGTCATTCTGAGCAAAAATTCAACGAAGTTGAATTCGCGAAGAATCCCTTTCGTTTATAGTGGTGCTATTTAGCATTATAATTCTGAGAGCAAATTCAGCAAAGCTAAAATATAAGCTCAAAGAATCTCACTTTAAAATGAGATTCTTCGCCTAATCCAGCAAAGCTGAATTGTTCTCAGAATGACAGTTTTGCAACAACCCCTTTATTCTTCTTATTTCCCAAACCTTTTTCTATATCCACATTTTCGGCAAAGTTCCTCAACTGCCACATTTCTCGAAAATCCATTAACAATATTTTTTATTCTTTCATTTTCAAGTAATTCTGAAAATTGTGTTTGCTTAACATTTCCTAAATTAATAATTCCTTCACCATCCAGACAGCAAGGAACCACAGTTCCATCTACTAATATCCCTATCTGGTTACGTAGTCCGTAGCAAAATCCTTTGCCATCGTCTTCTTTCTCTTTTAAATCGGGCCATTGGAATTCATAATCATGGTTTAGATAGACCCCTTCAGCAATTTTTATTCCCCTATCCTGAGTAACTCTTTCTAGTATGCTGTAAGGAAGATTTAGTTCTTTCTCTATTACCTCTAATAACTCAATGTTTTTTCGCTTATCCAAATCAGACAGATTATTTTCATCCAAATTCCAGAGCCTTAAAGAAACTAGCATATTGGATTTTTCCCTGGCTTCTTTTATAAAAGATAAAATGTTTAATATATATTCTACTTTACTATCTAATCTATCAATATCATTTCCATCAAAACTATGTAAGGAAAAGTTAAGCTGTCTAAGTGCAGGCTTTTCAATAAGCTTATCTTTTACTTTGTTGATTAGTGTGCCATTTGTAGTTATATTAACCTGAAAGCCTTTTTCATAACTAATGTCTAAAAATTTATCTACTTGTGGATGAAGAAATGGCTCACCTTTTACATGAAAATACAAATAATTAGTATAATCTTTTACCTGATCTAATATATTACAAAATGTATCTATATTCATAAATTCAGGTTGCCGTTTTGTTTGGGGACAAAAACTACAGCTGAGATTGCATATATTAGTAATTTCGATATATATTCTCTTAAATTGCTTCATTTATTATACTCCTACTGTTCTATAATAAGATAACTTAATATTGATAGTTACACTTGGATTATCTATAACAAGCAAAGGATAGCCTCTGAAAAATACACATCATAAGGGTCTTTGCTATACGGTTTCTCCAGATATAACAAATCAGCTACCGCTGCTTGATTACATATTTAATAAATTATAGTACCTTGAAATCCTATTACTTATATCCGGTACACTGATATATCTTGCTTCTCTGATTGTCACTTTCCCCTCAACAAATACAAGAATGGCTGGAACGGTAAAAAAGTTATAAGATACTGCAATATTATGAGATTTTTCTATATCTACATAAATACTTTTAATCCTCGGATATTCCTCTAGCACTTTTTCTACTTTCGGTTTTAAGTCAGTACATACCCCGCAGGTTTTATTTCCAAAATAAATCAAAACCATATCATTACTATCGATTGTTTGCTTTATTAATTCTAATGAATCATAATTCTCCAATAAAATTCAACTCCTTTAATAATTACTTTTACTTTAGTCATTTTAAAAACAAATCCCCTAAGTGCAGTTCCTTTGGTAATCCCTTTGAGTAATCCCTTCGGGATTGAAAAAGCACTATCGTTTATATAACTACAAACAATAATGCTTTTTTTAACGGCTATAAGCTAATTTATCAATTATTTATAATGTATTTCCCGTTGACTGTTCAATTACCACACTTCCCGACATAATGTCGCAAAGCGACATCTCAAATAACAGATGAAGAAGTTCGCCATGAGAATTCCAATGGATTCTCATGGTGGAGTTCTTCCGAATGGAAGGCATAACCTTCCATTTGTGAAGCCTTTTAGAATTTCTTAGGTGGCGTCCTTTGACGCCTTAGAAATTCTCTTCACATTTACCCCCATTTATAAACTTTATAATATGTTAACCGTCCTTTATATTACTAAGCATTTTATTAAGCACTGATTTATAACTTTCTAGCTCTTCTGCGGAAATACCACTAATTACATCATTTCTGAATTTTTCTGCCACAACAAGCATATCTGTTTCAATTTTTTGTCCTGTATCAGTCAGGCTTAATAATTTAATACGTTTATCATTTTCACTATTTACTCTGACAACCCATCCAATTAGCTCCATCTTATCAAGTAATCGAACAACGGTTGGTTCTTTCAGAGACATTTTATCGGCTAATTGCTTTTGAGTAATCGTTTTATTTATGCTAATATAATATAACGCAATCCATTGAGTCCTAGTTATATTATAATAGTTTAGTCTTTTCTCAAAACAATACGCTAATTTTTTAGCACTTCTGCTTGTAATACTAGCAATACAATCATCTAAATTAAACATAATAATCCCCACCTATTTTCATTTGTACAATATAGTATAACATATTTTTCAGATTTTCTATACTATTATGTCAAAATATCAATATTGGAAATCATTACTTTCAATGTACTGTTCAATACATTCCCATATGGCTTGTTCACTAAAACGTTTACCAACCAACTTATCTTCACAGGATTTGAAATCATAAAGTTGTAAGCTGTCGGTATTTATTATCACGCTTTGCATCATGCCGTCAGAGGCAGAAATATGAACCGATATATTACCAAAAGAATATCTATGCTCTAATTCCATATCAAACTGGGGAGACTGTGCATATAGCCAATCGTAGGATGAAAGCATCTGCTCTAATGGTGCCTTGAAAGTAGTTTTATCGATATATTCAATATTCTCACAATCAAAGGTCTTAATAAATGCTTGCATTACTTTGTCTATAGTTATATCGCTATGAATGGATGATAAATTTACAACTCTGCTTCTAACAGATGCGATGCCCTTGGACTGTAGTTTTAGCTTTGATGGTGTAAGTGCCTTCCCTAATTGTTCGAAATTTACACTAACCAGAACAGTACCATGATACATATAATTATCACCGTCTGTATAATAAGCATGACCAGAAAACTTCTGCTCCTTGTAAAGTAAATCATTTTTACCGCTAAATTCACAATCAATTCCAAGTTCCGCCATGGCTGCCTTTATCAGTTCAATAAACTTTGCTTGGTTTGACACTTTCTCTTTTGTAATAAAGGTAAAGTTAATATTACCTTTATCATGGTATACAGCCCCACCGCCTGAAAATCTGCGTACTACCTTAATATCATGCTCTTTAAGGTATTCAAGGTTGCATTCTGCGTATATATTTTGATTTCTGCCAATGATTACAGAAGCATCGTTCTGCCATAAAAACAAATGGATATCTTCATCAGAATCTA
>CALDJN010000098.1 GCA_937901695.1 uncultured Anaerocolumna sp. | reverse complement strand
GGGATTAAAGACATGGAAAGATTACTGTTATGATTTATCAGACAGCCAGATTTACAAAGACCTGTCAAGTGATGATTACGCTTTAAAAGATGGTGATGCTGTACAGGGTATTGCCTATGTAATTGAGACATACGGAATTGTCTATAACAAAGCAATTTTGAATCAGTATTTTGAATTGCCGGATGCAGAGATCAAATCCATCGATGAACTGAACAACTTCGATGCATTGAAGAAAGTTGCCGATGGTATTCAGGCTCATAAAGATGACTTGGGAGTAGAAGGAGCGTTTGCTTCAGCTGGTATGGACTCCTCTTCAGACTGGAGATTCAAGACACATCTTGCAAATCTTCCGGTTTACTATGAATATCAAGACAAAGATATCGATTCCACAGATGCTATCGAAGGTACTTACCTTGATAACTACAAAAACATCTGGGATCTGTACATCACAGACTCTACCTGCGAACCTAGCATGTTGTCTTCCAAGGCTGGTGAAGATGCAGCATCTGAATTCGCATTGGGAGAAGCAGTATTCTACCAGAATGGTACCTGGGCTTACAACGATGTGAAGGATATGGAAGTAGCGGATGAAGACATGGGTATGCTTCCAATCTATATCGGTGCAGAAGGTGAGGAAAACCAGGGACTTTGCACAGGTTCTGAGAACTACTGGTGTGTAAACAAGAATGCAGCTCCAGTAGAAAGCGATGCTGGTCGTGATATGCTGGCAAACGAGATGGGATTTGTAACACCATTCACAACTTTTGACGAGTACCTGCCAAGCAATCCGCTTGTAAAGGCTAATGATGAATATACTAAAGCTGGTAAAACAGCAGTAAGCTGGAACTTTACAACGATGCCTTCTGAGACATGGAAGAATGACTTAGGTTCTGCACTTCTGGAGTACGCTCAGGGAACTGGCGAATGGGATGCAGTTAAGACCGCATTTGTAGACAACTGGGCAACTGAGTACCAGGCTTCAAACGCTGAATAATAGAAGTGACCGGTGAATCTCTTGCAGAGACAACCGGCAAAAAGAGGGGGGATGGGTTCCAGGCAGACAAAACATCGTCTGCAGGGTACCGGTTCCCCCAGTTTTTGAATATCGCTCTGATTAGTAAATTACGGAGGAATCCTCATGGAAAAAGCAATAAAAAAATATTTTCCAATATTCGTACTTCCTACCATGGTGGCATTTACCATAGGATTTATAGCACCCTTCCTTTTGGGAATTTATCTGTCCTTTTGTAAATTCACTACAGTAACGGATGCCAGGTTTGTTGGAATTAGTAACTACACAAAGATTTTAGGTGATTCGGTCTTTATCCATTCCCTTTGGTATACTGCACTATTCACCGTGGTTTCGGTTATCTTAATTAATGTGCTGGCATTTGTTATTGCCATGCTCTTAACGAAAGGAATCAAGGGAACGAATGTATTCCGTACCGTGTTCTTCATGCCAAACCTGATTGGTGGAATTATCCTGGGCTATATCTGGCAGCTGCTTCTGAATGGTATTCTGGCTCATTTCCAGAGAACCCTGACTTACTCTTCTGTCTATGGATTCTGGGGGCTGATTATCCTGATGTGCTGGCAGCAGATAGGATATATGAT
>CALDJN010000097.1 GCA_937901695.1 uncultured Anaerocolumna sp. | reverse complement strand
ACCATAAACATCTGTATCAAAGCTGGTTCCTGAAGATATCTTCCTGGCAAATGTTACCTTAAAGCCTAGTGCAGGGTCATAAAAAACAATATGTAAAATCATTTCCTCCGAGATATGATACAGCCTTGAGATTAATTTTTTATTTATGATTCCACTATTCTTTATCTTGTAGTAAATATCCGGGTTATCAAATAGTACATCTAATGTAATTGCAAAAGGTCCACTGTTTTTGGACCGGATTACTTTTGCCAAATCATATAATTTATATTGCGCCATCATAACCTTCCTTTCCGTATATATTTCAAGTTTGATTTGGGTGTTTTAGACTCTCTGTGATTTATGGACTAATGCATCAATTAAGTACTCCATATTTATTTTGCGCGGGTTTTAGACTTCTATGATTTATGGACTTCAATCCGATTTATTATCGAATCACTTTTGGTTTCTTCTTCCACTAGAGTGTTAAATATTCTATAGGAAACATCTCATAACCATCTTTTACTTCCATAAGATGATATACAGAGAATTCATAAACTGGTCCAAAAGGTATATCACTTGGAGAGAACGGAAAGGCAAGGTTACCGGCAGTTGATTTTCGTCCATGGTATCCATAATGCAGTAAGGTGGAACGAAGAGTACCGCATACCGTATTGGCAAGTTCTTGAGTTTTTGCCAGCACTTCAAAAACAATTCCTACTTCGTGGGGTAAGTCCTTGGAAGATTCAAGTTCCCCAATAACTGCATTCAATCCATAGTTCATAAAATGAATTTGATAATCCTTAGGGGAAATGTCTGAATAGTAATTTTCAACCTGCTCTTTAGCAAGCTGTTCTATCTCTTCCAATTTCGATATCATAATAGCATCCCTTACACCAGCTACTACAAAAGTTCTATAACCCACTTTAATAGCCCCTTCTAACTTAACCGTATATGGATTTGTCTTTTCTATTTTACTTCCTGTTACATGCACACTCTTTTCATCCAGCTGGGTAAATTGACAATCCTCTAAATTCAGGACATAACCGGGGCCATGTAGAAGATAGGGATGATCCTTTTCATAAAAAGTGTGAGCTGCAACTGATAAGGGAGTACATACTCTATTATGGGATAAAGGTGTTATGGTAAATCCTTCTTGTGTAATAATTCCAAGCATACAGTCCTTAGTAGTTCCGGGAACTGCACATAATGCTGCACATTCTAATATTTTTCCTGCATGATATCCATAGGAAAGTGGGAAACCATAATATGCCGCTACTGCTGCAAAAGGGGAGGGATCATAGGCTCTGCCGCAGATAATTAAATCAGCTCCTTCTTCCAGTGCCTTGACTATTGGTTCATGCCCCATCTGGGCTACTACTCCGGAAGTTTCCTCCAATCGCTCTTTTGTCAGTTCCTTTACCGTTAATCCTAATGGATTTACCCTATTACTATGTAACCTGTCTTCAATAATATCTTTTGGTATATCTGCCCAGATAACTGCTATCTTTAAATGATGAAGGGATTGTTCGTCAATAATTTCTTTCACGATTTTTAAAGACCATTCCACATGCACCTTTCCGCCACTGCCACCTGCAGACCCTATAATTACAGGAATCCCTGCCTTAGCTCCTTCTACCATCATAATCTCTAAATCTTTTTTATAAGAACGTTGGCTAACGATTGCAACACCCGCACCTAATTTGTGTGGTCCTGCATCGGTACTTCCGGCATCAACTACAATGGCATCCGGTTTTAACGCCATACCATTCAGAAAAGAGGATTTTGGATATCCATAGCCAAGAATACCGCATGGTGCAAGTATTTTTATATTTTTCATGAAGTAACCTCCATTGCTGTTTATATAATCTAATTGTTTAACAATTAGATTATAGCACACCTGTGATATATGTCAATAATAATTATTATATTATACATTTTTTATATGTTTTATCTCATTCACAGAAATTATTAATGAGTTTAATTGTTAATATTACTGTCTTACCAATTAATATTAATGCATATTTTTTACTGTAAAAAAGCCTATAAACCTAATAGAGTTGTTGTAAAATAGGCGCTTTATACCAGATTCAATCACAATATTAGTTATTTCTCTATATCTACAATTAGTTATATTCTCTATATCCCATACCCTAATCTATTTTCCTACAATCTTCAGAACAGTAGGTAAAATTTATCCAATAGGTTTTTCCATGTTTTTCTCAATACAAAAAAGCCGCTAAAAATGTTATATTTACAAATGACATTCTTAGCGGTCTTAATTTAATTTTATATTTTATACTTTAATAATAAAATAATATCTGTTTTTAAAATTAATCTAAGTCTAAATATATTCAAGCATGGATAGCCAAGTTTTAAATATATCTTAGTATATGAATATGTCTAAACGTTAAAATATATCTACACATTAAACCATATCTACACATTAAAACATATCTACACATTAAAACATATCTACACATTAAAACATATCTGCACATTAAAATATATCTGTACATTAAAACATACCTACACATTAAAATATATCTGTACATTAAAACATATCTGAATAAGAACGATGTTCATCAATAGCTTTCCTCATATCCGATAAAGTTGAAGTATCACCAATTAAGATAACTCCTACTAACTTTTTATCTACAAAATAATATTTCTTATAGATTTTTTTCTCTCTGTCTCTGATTTCTTTTGTTTCGTATGTTAATGATTCATTTTTACCATTGTCTCCTATGGCAAATAAGGATGTATTCATTCCATAGAAAGTTAATCCGGTAGGCTGGATTTGGTAAGTCAGGGCATCCCCTGCTGCATTTGCTCCTGCTACTTTACCCATTTTTGTCGCTTCTGACCATAAGCTAAAGTTTACGCCTTTATAAGCAGCGCAATCTCCGCAGGCATATATATCCGGAATATTTGTTTCCATTTTTTCATTCACTGTAATAAAACGTTCTATAGTTACTCCTGCGTCTTTTGCTATGGATACATTAGGACGAACACCGCTGGATATAATCACCAGTTCAGCAGGATAGAATTTACCGTCTTCTAATTTTACGCCAGTTACAGAAGTATCTCCTGTAATTTCACTGATATGTGCCTTTAATTGGAATTCAATATCTGCTTCTCTTATTATTTCACCTAACAGTTCTCCTGCTTCTGTATCCAGTTGGCGAACCATTAATTTATCTGCAATCTCCAATACAGTTACATGGCAGCCGGCTTTTTTCATTTCCCAGGCAGCTTCCAGGCCTAAAACTCCGCCTCCGATAACTACTACATTCTTAACTTTTGGAAGAAGTTCATGAATCTTTTCTACATCAGAGATACGGCGGATTGCTATTACTTCCGGCTTATTACTGCCGGTAATTGGCGGTACAAAACATTCCGCACCTAATGCATAGATACATTTATCATATTTTATGGTTTCTCCATTGGATAATAGGACTGTTTTTTCTTCCGTGTTTAACTTTTCAACAGTAACACTAAGCTTATTGGTGATTCTATTTTTTGTATACCAATCTTCTTTGTATATGGCAATCTTTACAGGGTCCAGCTTTTTACTTAATGCTTTTGTAAGCATTGGTCTGTTGTAGCCTATAACAGGTTCATTGGAAATCATAATGATTTCACAATTTTCATTTCGTTCCCGAATAGCTTCTGCTGCATTAACCCCTGCTGCCCCATTTCCAAGTATTATGTATACTTCTTTTGTTGCCTTACGATATTCTGACTGTATTTCTTCATATGGTATGAAATGTTCTCTGCCCACCCCACAGACAGGGCATTTTTCAAGGGATGAATCAAATATTTCTCCACACACATCACATTTAACTAAGGTTCTTTTTCCTTTATTATTACTATTATCATTCAATTCTACTGACATTTGCTTCTCCTTTTCTCTTTTTCTCTTTTTAATCTATTTTCACATACATATTGTAATGATTGTACCTATATCCCTATTATACCTTTATATTCCAAAAAATCTAGTATTATCAGAAAGTTTTCTGTTATATACTAGTATTTCTCATTAATTATTTTAAAGGGTCTGTTGCAAAATAAAAAGGCTGTCATTCTGAGAGCAAATTCAGCTTGCTGAATTATGCTCGAAGAATCCCATTTAAGGTGAGATTCTTCGAACTAAAGTTCTCAGAATGACAGTTCTAAGAATTATCATGCTTAACAGCACCACAATGAACGAAAGGGATTCCTTGCTGCACTCAGAATGACACGCTTTCATAGGAATGACAGGTTTAAAAATGAGATTCTTCCAGCATGATTCAACTTGCTGAATTTGCTCTCAGAATGACAGTTTTAAAAATGAGATTCTTCCAGCATGATTCAGCTTGCTGAATTTGCTCTCAGAATGACAGTTTTAAAAATGAGATTCTTCCAGCATGATTCAGCTTGCTGAATTTGCTCTCAGAATGACAGGTTTTATAGCAGTTTTACAACAACCCCTTAGTTTAACTATTTATATTGAATTTTGAATTTTATACTATTAATTAACGTACCGGACAATGACCGCTATCACAATCTGCATCCAATATATC
>CALDJN010000096.1 GCA_937901695.1 uncultured Anaerocolumna sp. | reverse complement strand
TTGCTATATAAACAGCGAATATAGTTTTAATATTTCTATTATTTATAAATGCCATATCTAATTCATCCTTAAAATCTATACTCATTGGTTCAAAATCTACGATTACTTTATTAGATAACTCTATCTGAAGAATATTCATTTCTTCCCATAGGTCAACAGGGGTATGGCACTCAGCTTCAATTAACTGTGCTATACTTTTTGCGTTGATTTCACTTGGTGTCATATAAAACCAATCTGTAATAATCTTAGTTTTTGAATTATTAGGATTCTTAGGCTTATTTTGAGGATTATTTTTATTACCTTCTTTGTCTTTTCTTATTTTATTCTTCTTATCCATATGAATCTCCTTTTATACTATTTTTCTTTTAGTTTGAACATCCTTGAATTTAGAGGGTTATTTCAGTTAATCTTTGAATATTATTTCCTATTCCAATTTAGTCCACTAACCTATTCTATCCTTTTATTTGAAGAAATGGTAGTTATAATTTTCCTATTTCAACCTTATATCACTCATTTTACTTCATTGTACACAAATGTGCAAGAATCACAGCCTATTTTATGTACAATTTACATAATTTAAGTTTACCCAGCATCTCAAATTCTACAATAAAAATGCCAGCTTTTTCTTGTGATTTAAATTTTTTATGTTATACTAAATATTAATGTATATAAGCCTTAGTGTGAAATAAAAAACATGTCACACCCCGATTTGAGGCAGTAGGTGTTGCTGCAAAATAGGGATGATATTCTAAGCTAGTTTTGCCGTTCTGAGCAGGTCTTGCCATTCTGAGCAAATTTTGTCATTCTGAGCAAACTTTGTCACTCTGAGCAAGTTTTGTCACTCTGGGCAAATTTTGTCATTCTGAGCCCAAAGGGCGAAGAATCTCACTTTAAAAAATAGATTCTTCCCTTTTGGGTTTAGAATTATAATGCTAAAAAGCATCACTATGAACGAAAGGGATTCTTCGCAAATTCAACTTCGTTGAATTTTTGCTCAGAATGACATGCTTTCATAGCAATGACATGCTTTCGTAGCAATGACAAACTATTTTCCTAACCTATGTCCTATAATAGAATACCTAATATTTTTTCTTTTACCTTATCCATCTCTATGTTAAAGCAGACAGATAATTCTGAATACAAAAGCTTTTCAGCCTTTTCCAAATACCTTTTATCAGCAACAGATACATTTTTTCCTGCCTTAGTCTTCTCATTTTCCTCTAATATTAGTGCATTGATGATTTCTACTATTTCAGAAGGATTTCCATCTTTTAATATTTGCGTATAGGTCTTCTCTCTTTGTCTTCGATCGGTTATCAAATTCACATTACGATTGATTATTGCATTAACAATTTTTTTAGCTTCCTCTAGAGGCATGATTGCTCTCATTTTCACTTTTCTGTTATTAATAGGAGTTATGATTCTGGTTCTTTCCTCACTTACAGGATGCATAATGTAGAATAATTTTGTTTCATTCCCAATGGTTTTTTCCACAATTTCATCAATGAGACATGCTCCATAATTAGAGTACATAATGTAGTCGCCTTGTTTAAACATCTTTTCACCTCCAAAATGTCAACCAGGTTGACAATATCTATCATATCATATTTTTCCTATTTCGTCAACTTGGTTGACATTCGACTCTATTCAGTGTATATTATTGCAGAGGTGATTTTCATATGGAAAATGTAAGAAATGATTATGAATTATTAGATTATATAAGTGATAAGTATTTTCAACTAAGAAAGACCATAGAACAAATGTGGAATAATTCTTATAGCATTGCCATCACAAAATCAGAATGGCAAATTTTATCTCTTATACATGGAAAAAAGCCTACCATTGCAGAAGTAACTAAGAAAGTCAACATAAGCAGGCAGGCTACACATAAAAATATTAAATTACTATATTCAAAAGGTCTTATTACAATTAATAATGTAGAAAACAGCAATAAAAATAAATATTTAGAATTAACCTCACTTGGTGAAGCATGTTATCTAGATAGCCAATTAATGAAAGAATCCATTGAAAAGGATATCGTCGCCAAAATCGGACCGGAAAATGTAGCAATTTTAAAAAATATACTTCGATTGGATTGGAATTAAGTTGGTTGCAATTCGTTGATTTTTTCTTTATCTTCCTCTTTTTCAGCAGTTAAAGATATGTTTTTATTATGGATTTCTTTTGCCAACCGGCATGCTTTTATAGTATCTTCTATAGTATTAGCAGATATTAAGAAACCGCTTTTATGGCAAAAATGTAAGGTCTCTATGCCACTGATATCCTTTAATTCGTCATCTCTTTTTCCCCTCCAGCTCTCTGGAAAGGATATTTTTAACCCATTATTATCCCGGTCAATGGGAATTCCCTGAGCAGTATATCCACCTCGCTCAGAAGGTGATATGACGAATTCTATATCCGTACCAATGATAAATTTTCTCCAGGGCACTCCTGTTGAAAGTACCGCTATATTATTTTCTGCATGTTCAAGAGCTTCTTTTACAACCACTTCCGCTCTTTCCACACTCTCTATTCGTATAAACTTCTTCTCTAATATGGTCTTAGCAAAATTCACCGCTTCCTTAAAGCATTCATTTGAATCTTCTCCTGAATCCCAAACCGGATTAAATAAAGATATCACTTCTGCTATCTCATGTCTGCTGCCTATGTTATCGGATAAGTCTAAGTACTGCACAAAAGATTCGTCAAACTTCTCTGCTTCTTCTTCCTTTAATATTAACCTACCAAACTTTCTCCACAGTAATCCAAAAGCTGCATATGGGTTACCATTTTCCCGAACAGGAGCTCCTTCCTGGTGATGGTCGAATTCTCCTCCTCCAATGTCAAAAACAATGCCGCCATAATCTTCCGGTACCTCCAGCCCACGTTCTATTGTTATGTTTGGATTTAAATAAGTTAATAATGCAGCGGAAAAAACATCGTCTGCATGAAATTTGCCGCTATGGGTAAATGCTTTATCCGGAACTTGTTGTGATACTTGCATTCTACTATGTCCTTTCATTATCTGAAATATTGAAAAAGTGGGGTTACTTGCTTACGCTACTTGCTCATAACCTCATCGCCACTACGTGGCATTTCAGCAGGAGCTTGAACTCCTGCTGAAACAGGCAAGTCCTTACCCCTGCCTACAAAAGCAGGGGGACTTCCCTGATGAGGTTAAATTGTTAAAATAATTATTGAATTATTGTTTACAAAGTGTTATAATCTTATTCGTTCCACTAATTTTGATGAAAATAAAGGGGAACATATAATATAATAACATAACGCATCAAGTTATGAAATAAATATTTGCAGTCGTGGCGGAATTGGCATACGCGCTAGACTAAGGATCTAGTGAGCATTGCGCTCGTACGGGTTCAAGTCCCGTCGACTGCAGTAAACCCCTTGTAAGCTTTATGTTTACAAGGGGTTTTTGTGTCATTCTGAGCCTAAAAGGCGAAGAATCTTAATTTATTTTATTCTTATCTTATTTTTCATTTTGGGCATCAATTACATTTAATATCTCATCAATATTTGGCGTCATAAAATGTTTCCTACCATTTTCAACTTCTATAAGGTAATTCTGACAATCAGATATAATATTAGGTTCCTCTCGGTTTAGAATCGATTGAATTGTAGTATAATATGGATCACCGTCTACATTATACTTATCTATATATGCTTTATCAATTGGAAATATCTTTATGTAATGTATACCATGAAAATGATTTGGTTTAGTTTTGGGGTTTGGTGGCAAACTCTTGAACTGCTTTCTTGGCGTTTTGGGAGATATATTTGACCTTAAAGGTACAACAAAATCTCTAATTTTTCCTTTGTATTTTAATTGTATAATTAATACGCAAGGTCTACCATCTTCATTTAACATTAGTTCATCATTAACTTTGTTTTGCTCACAAAGTGTATAAAATGATTGTTTTACCTTGACCAAATTCATCCTTAGTTCTCCCCTTAAAAAAAATGGCTCTAATAATATTAGAGCCACTTACTAATAGATAATATTCTGACCGTTATCTACGGTTGTTTACACTTACCGATGAATGATATTCTACATTTAAGTCCCGTCATTCACGGAAACTTCACTTACCGATGAATGATATTCTAGCCGTCATTCACGACTTGTTTTACTGTATTTATTTTAACACAACATATATGTTATGTCAATAATAGTATATGCAAAAGTGAAAAAATAATACCTTGATTGTTACTGTTCACACCCCATGTTTAACTATTATGAAAAGTGGCGAAATTTAAAATTCTTTTTTGTGGATAACAAGCTTTGAGGAAGATAATCGTGTTTATGGTTATCTTCTTCATTTCGTAACCTCTATTAATACAGTATTTGATAGGCTCTGTAACCTCTATTAATACGATTTTGGCAGGCTTCGTAACCTCTATTAATTTCTTTTGACACCTTGATTTTAACACAACGTATATGTTATGTCAATAATTGTATATTCAAAAATGAAAAAACGATACCTTGACTCTTCCCAATATTTGTTTTGAAATTACTTTCTTTTGATATTAATTCTATGTTATTTCGGTTTATGTTTAGCATATTATTTCTCTCTTAATGTATTTAGTTACATTATATACCAGTAAGTTACAAATAAGAATCTTAATTATTTTATAACGCCGCTTATGAAAAGTCTTCAACTAATGTGCGAACTAATTCGCCAGATGCGTTATAGGATTGACTTGATATTTATGTTAGTATTATGTTAATTAAAATCGGGAGGTTAAATTAATGGCTACAGTTAAACTTAAAATTGCAGAACTAAGAAAAGAAAAAAGGATTGGACAACAAGAATTGGCAGATGTATTAGGTGTATCTTTCCAGTCAGTCAGTAAATGGGAAACGGGCACTACAATGCCGGATATAACTTTATTACCGAATATAGCTGAATTTTTTAATGTTACTGTTGATGAATTGCTAGGACTAAAACCACTTCGCCAACAAGAATACGTGCCAAGAAACACTGATAATCATGATACTCAGAACGGAAAAGCGGATAAACTTTATAAAAACAAAAAGTACTTTTGGAATGATGACTATTTAAGATTTCTAATAAATAGTGTATGGAACATAGATAAACCCATAGATGTAATTGATTTTAGATGTTGCGACGGATACTTTGGTCAGCAGTTACTAGGGATTTTACCAAAGGGAAGTACATATACAGGTGTTGACAACGAATATTATACTAAGAAAGCTAAGTTAGAACTTGGCAGCTCAGTTTTAGATGCAAACTTCATTGTATCCGATATATATTCTCTTGAAACTGATAAACAATATGACTTGGCAATTTGTCAATGTAGCTTACGTCATATGAATAAACCACTGGAAGTATTGGAGAAAATGATAACGACTGTTAAAAAAGGTGGTATAGTAGCTTGTATAGAAGTAAATAGAGAATTTGAAAATGACGGATTATATATAGATGGTATTGATTATGACTATCTTTGTACGAGCTTTGATTTTCACGAATTTTGGAGAAAAGAATTAAAATGTGAAGGTAGAGACTATGCCATTGGAATGCGTTTACCATTTTATATGCAACAATTAGGGTTACAGGATATAGATATCAGAATGAATGATAGAGTAATGTATGTAAATCCTGAAATGCACGAATATGAAGAAATGGTACAAGATTTTATTGAAATCAACGGATATGATAAATCCTTTCATAATTCTAATCAAGAAGGTACTATTGAATTTCTTATGAATCGAGGAGTAGATAGAGCCCAAGCCGAGAATTATATTCAAAAACAGTCTATAATAGCTGAGTTTTTTCAAAAGCCAGATTTTGAAAAATCATTTTTAAAAGTTCAAGGTTTATTAATCGCGTATGGGAGAAAATGAAATGACAACCTATAAAGTGCAAATATAAAAATGGTATATTATACAGGCTTATATTAAGCCTTTGCATATACTATTGGTGTACTATGGCGTACTAACATTTAAATTATATCACTAGGCATTGACCAAAATTTAATATTAATTTATAATGAAAGTGTAAAAATGATTAATTACATTATGTCACAGTGGATTGTACACTTAAAATCCGATATTCTTTCCAGGCATAGGTACTGGATGTTGGCAGGCAACAGAAAAACCTGATAGACTTTCCAGACATAGGTGCTGGACGTTGGCGGACAACAGAATAAATCAATCAATAAATGGGGATAGACGATGCTACGGTGTTGTTATTCCCATTTAAAATTTGAGTAGGTAATAGTTACATATGAAGGTCCATGGGACTGACTGGGTTTATAAAAAAGCAAAAGTACTAAGAGAACAATATATTGCAAATATGATTGAATGAGATAGTATTCCCATTAAGAAATGTCTATTCGTCTGCAATTAGAATGATTAATCTATCTAATTGCAGACTTTTTTATATAAATAGCCATTTCCATTATTAGTAAGCTAATTCTGCCACAAACCTATTACTTTTTAATTAACTTTCTCTGGCAAGTATCAAATGCATCCCGCATGGCCGGATTACTAATTAGCCTGCCTCGATAATCAAATCTGGAACCATGACAAGGACAATCCCAAGTAAGCTCATTTTGATTCCATTCCAAGCTGCATCCAAGATGAGGACATTTCGTTGTAACAAAATAGTATCGGTCTTCTTTGTCTCTGTACACTCCATACTTTTGTCCATTGTAATTGATGATACCCGCTTTATTCGGTTGTATTTCGCCTAATTTATCCTTGGATATTTTTAGATGTTCCGATAATAAGTTCTTTGCAATAATCCCTGTATCTTTTAATAATACTTTACTGCCTGAGAACATCAATCTCCTTGGATAGTATACTTTTTGATATTCGCTTTCGTTATTTATAATCAAATCACTAATAATTTGAGCTGCTACCATAGAGCTGGACATACCCCATTTATTAAATCCTGTAGCTACATAAATATTAGGTGTTCTTGCAGAGTATCTTCCTATATAAGGGACTCCATCCGGTGTGATACAATCCTGATTGGACCAGGTGTATTTGATGCTAGCCTCTGGAAACCACTTTTTTACTGCTGTTTCTATCTTTTCGTAAGAATTGATTGGATTATTGTCCCCAGTTCTATGATACCCACCTCCACATAGTAAATAGTTCTGGTAGGTACGAAATGTAAAACCATTTTTATCTTCATCCAAATACATTCCATCCAACGTATTATTTCCTTTTTCCCAACCTTGTAGTGCGGTTAGATAATCTCTTTCTTGGTGAAGTCTTAAAAAATAATATCCTGGAGTATTTATAAATGGATAATGGGTGGCAATCACAATGGACTTTGCTTTTACCTTACCCTGTTCCGTAATAATAAGGCCATCCTTTTTTATCTCTGTAATTTTGGTATTTTCGTAAATAGTTAGTTTCCCGGCAACTCCTTCCAAAAACTTAATTGGATGAAATTGTGCCTGATTATCAAGCCGGACAGCCGCTTTTACCTGAAAAGGTAACGTAGTATCTCTTGTATAGGTTGCCGGCAGCCCAATTCTTTTTGCCGCTTCTACTTCTCTTCTTATTTTTTGTTCGCTTTTTAAAGAGTATATATAATTGGGTAGAATTTCATAATCACAATCAATATTAAGGTTGCTTGATATTTCCTCGAATTTTTGTATAGCCATCTGATTTGCCCTGGCATATTCTCTGGCTCTTTCTTCTCCCTTGTATCTTAATAATTTTTGATATATTAGTCCATGCTGGGATGTTATTTTGGCTGTGGTGTTCTTGGTAATTCCACTTCCCACTTGATTTTGCTCTATTACAACAACAGATATGCCTCGTTCCTGTAACATATATGCAGTCAGGACGCCTGCCAGTCCAGCGCCTATAACCGCCACCTCAGTGCTAATATCACCTTGCAAGGAAATTGAATGATTATTCTTTTTATCAATGATAGTTTTTTCTTCTTCTGGTTTGAGTTTATTTGATTCCTTATCCTCTTTCTCTTGATACTGGTAACCGTCCTGAGTTTTCCAATATTCTTTTTGTACCCAAATAGATTCACTACGTTCTTTACCATTATTATGGGAAATGCTTTTTGCTTTCCATATAGTATCCATCTTATTCACCTCTAGGTTATATTTACCATATACAACAGGAAATATTCATACTGCAGGATATTTTCTTAATATGTTAGCCAGAACTTTACTCTAAAGAACCTCCTGCCACTTAAATGCACTACTCACTTAAATGTACTGCTTACTTCCAAGATTATTAGATTGGAGAAGGGTAATAGTCGAATTGGATACGTTATAAACAGAGTTTTATTAAAAGAAGCTATTGAAGATTTAGAAAAAGATTTAGAAGATTAATCTAAAATTGATAGATTGAGTATTAAATGGGTAAAACATTTCTCCATTGACATAAAAAAAAGGAAAAGATATAATATCTTTATTACGAATGTAAGATTTAAGGAGGTGTTTTTGTGAAATCATTACCACAGATTTCTGAAGCAGAATTTGAAGTAATGAAGGTCGTATGGAAACATGCGCCAATTAGCACAAACGAGGTAACAGAAATTTTAACAAAAACCACAAGCTGGCGTCCTAAAACAATACAGACCTTATTGAAACGGTTGGTAACAAAAGGTGCTCTTACTTACCATAAGCAAAGCAGGGTTTTTATTTACACTCCCTTAGTTAAAGAAGACGAATATGTAAGTCAAGAAAGCAGTTCTTTTCTCAACCGTTATTATGATGGAAATATTACAACAATGATGTCTGCGTTTCTTGAAAGTGATAAATTATCTAAAACTGAAATAGACATGCTTCGCGCTCTTCTTTCCAAGAAGTCTCAATAGAGGAGGAATTAGATTGCAGTCCTTTAGCATTCACTTTTTAATATGTAACATTTTCATAGCAATCATTATCGGTATCTTTCTGGTTGCCAAACAAATATTTAAAAATCAGCTATCTGGGCGTACTCGGTACAACCTCTGGTTTTCGTTACCTGTGTTATTAGCTGTTCCTTTTTTATCGTTCCGTCCAAGAGGGGTTGCACCGTTTTTCTTCTGGATTAAATCTCTTAAAACAATGGTCCCCTATAAAGCAAATATGATTAACCAGACAGCTACTGCTGCTGCATCACCGACAGCTACAGGTTGGATGAATGATTTTAGTGTCTCTGTAACCAGAGAAGCTCCTTCCGCTCTCAATTACCTGTTTTGGGTAATATGGCTATTGGGAATATTGGCAATGATTTTATTTATGGCAAAATCCTGGCTACGTTTGCACCGAATAGAAAAATCCGCTTTGCCCCTGCAAAATCAAAAAGTCCAAAAACTTTTCAAAGAATGTAAACTGGAAATGAAACTCAAACGGAATATTCCTATCTACAGTACTGCATTTTTGAAATCACCAGTCCTGGTTGGCCTTTTTAAGCCCCGCATTTATATGCCCATTCACCTGATATCGGATTTCAATGCCACTAATATAAGGTATATGCTTTTGCATGAATTGCAACATTATAGACATAAAGATTCCCTTGCAAGCTACCTAATGAATCTTGCGGCTATCATATATTGGTTCAACCCTTCCGTCTTATATGCCTTAAAAGAAATGCGAACGGATCGTGAAGTAGCCTGTGACTCTTCCGTCCTGCAAATGCTGAATGCAGAAGATTATGTGGATTATGGAAATACTCTTCTAAACTTTGCAGAGAAACTATCTCTTTCTCCTTTCTCACTTGTAAGCGAAATAGGGGGAAGTGCAAAACAGATTAAAAAGCGAATCCTAAACATCGCCTCTTATCATCCTGAAACAAGCTGGAACAAGATAAAAGGTTATTTAATATTTTTATTGATAACAATTTTATGTTTAGAATCTACTAACCTTATTCCAGTTCTTGCTAAGAAAGATAATGTTCTTCTTCCTTCAACAGGAGATGTAATATATGAAGATTTGACTGCTTTTTTCCCAGAATATGATGGCTGCTTTGTCTTATATGACCAAAACGCAGATACTTGGCAAATCTATAATAAATCTTTAGCAACACAACGTGTTGGACCCAATATTCTGGCAGGAGGTAGATTAGGAGTGTTAGAAGTGACT
>CALDJN010000095.1 GCA_937901695.1 uncultured Anaerocolumna sp. | reverse complement strand
CTAATATAAGATGGGATTCTGCTTCTCTATTATAACCATTAATAGAGCTGCCACGGATACCCAATAAACGAAGGTTTTCATCCAATAGAACACGTGAACCAGCACCTTTTTCCCTATTTATCATAGTAATATCCGGTCTTTTTAAATCACTCCAAGTCAATATATTTTTAGGATTTCCTTTTGCTACATAAAATCCTTGCATACGATAGGTAAGGTGAATGATAACCGCAGGTATTCCTGGTAACAGCCTTCTTACAAAAGGAACATTGTATTGTCCTGAATCTCCATCCCACATATGACATGTAGCAACATTAACTTTCCCGTGATATAATTGAATAAGGCTGTCATAACTTCCTATATAAGATCGAAGTGCCCGGACACCTTTTTCATGTCGTTCAATATAATTAGATAAAATATCAAGCATAAGATCTTGTCCACATATTACAAAACTATTATCTGTTGAACTGGAATTAAAGGTTTTGTTTTCATCAGACCTGTATTGACTTGTATTATTCAATGGTTTTATAGTTTTAGATTGTTCTATATAATTTTCTACATCTTCTATAGAGTATCTTAATTTCTTCCCAATTTTATAAGAATTTAATTCTCCGCGCTTTACCAATTCATAAACAGTATTTTTAGCGATTTTCAACATATCAGCTACTTCTTGTGTCGTAAGGGCTTTATTATCCACCAAATCACCTCATTAGTCGTAATTTTATAATATTTATTATACTACAGGGATATTATATCTGCAATCATCCAGGCTTGCTTATTCTAATTATAAGACATATGTTAAAATTACACTTATAGTCAAAGCGGACATTTTTACTTGCCGACAGGCAAGTTTTTCCCAAAGGTAAGTTTATCTATTTATGCTACTTGCTTATAACCTCATTGTCACTATGTGACATTTCATCAGAAACTTGAATTCCTACTAAAACAGGCAAGTCCCTACCCCCACTTTACAAGGTGGGGGTTACACCAACTTACAAGGTGGGGGGGGGATACACCAACTTACAAAGTGGGAGTTACACCAACTTAGTAAACGGGTGGATTACCCCAGCTTACAGAAGCGCAGTACTTCCCTGATAAGGTTAAATCAATGCTTTTATATACTCTTGTGCAATGATACCATGCCCAAGGCAGCTTGGATGAACGCCATCCGCAGCTAGCTGTTTACAAGAATACTGTTCCACTTCTACTTTAGCAAATATACCATCAAGAGGTATATAGTAATCTGCATATTCTTTTGCCAATTTTCTAACAACCTGAATTTTAGGGTCTAAATCTTCTCTCCATGATGCCCTATCAGGAAGAGAATTAAGGACAAAGGGTTCCATAATAATAATCTTACAATCAGGCAAATCCTTTTTAATGAGATTTAATAACGTTCTATAAGATTTTTCAAACTCTTCTGAACTAGTTGGGTCGTTGGAATCATATTTACGCCAAGTATCATTAATTCCTATTAGAATTGAAATAAAATCAGGATGAATTTCTTTAATATCTTCTTCATATCGATCAAGTACATCCTTTACCCGATTACCAGATATCCCCTTATTAATAAAGGTTACCTCATTATCTGGGAAATATAAATTATAAGTATTTGCAATAATTCCTGGATATCCATAAGATAAAGAGGTGCTATCCTCCCTGTCCCTACCGCAATCGGTTACACTATCTCCCTGAAATAATACAACTTGTCCTTTGTAAAAAAATTCTTTCATAATATCCTCGCTTCTGGCGCTTTAGCGTCTTTTAATAATAATAGTAATTTGTGGGACAGTACATCCACTTCTCTGTTTTATAATAAAAATTTCCAATTTTCTTTTAACAATTTACTTAATATGTATTAAATTCTTGTTCTTAGATTTTAACAATAAATAAACAAATATAACAATTGCAACAATAATACCAATGTAGTCTACTGAATAACCCAAAATAGCATGAACTAATATAGGCACCCATAACGTATTACTTTTTCTGGCAGATATATTATTGCTTCGCTATTACTAATTGTTAACTAATTAATATTGTATATCATAGTACTGTTAAATTCAATAAAATATATTCAATTGGCATACGTATAAATATGTATTATAATAATTTTATAATGAGGGAAGAAAATTCCTCCAATTCCAATGACAGCCTAAGAAATGATTAAATTATTAGAATCAAATGGCTTTCAATGGCTGTTGAAGCATTAGGTTTAAGCTTATCCTTCTTAGAAGATAATAAAATTGAATTACCAAAAGCTTCCACTCCAAATAATATAAAGTTGGAAAAAGGTCAGTTTGTTGTGGTAATTGAATTTGAAATGTTAGAGTATAAAAGAAAAAATGAATCCAAATCAGTAAAGAAAACATTAACCATACCATCCTGGCTAAATGAAATTGCAATTGAACAAAATATAAATTTCTCGCAAGTTTTACAAGAGGCATTGATGAATAAAGTAAATATATAATAAGATTGTTGCAAAACTATCCACCATTCTGAGAATGCAAATAAGCATAGCTGGATTTAAACTTTAAGAACCTTAACGTTATAATGAGTTCTTCGCTTAAAATTCTATTTGCCAAATTTAAACTCAGAATGGCAGTTTTACAACGATATAAAAGTTTTCCCTTTATCGTTCCATGCCTTCAAGAAAACTTTTGTATTGGTGCCAGGCACCACTTACCTTTAATATATCTTCATTCCATTTTCAATGATATCCCAGAATTTATCTACATCAATATCTATACCAACAAAACTATTAGGCTCTTTTTTTAGATAACCAAAATAATCGCAATTGGTACGTCCATAACTTTGAGTACTGCGAATATCTATCTCCGTATACATGGCTTTGGTGGTTACCACGGATTGATCAATTAAATATGCAATGGTAACCGGATCATGTAAAGGACCGCCGTCTAATCCAAACACTTCTTTTTGTGAATGGTTATAGAAATTCATTAAGTCTATAAATAGTTTAGATGCTTTGTTATTAAGCTTTCCCATTCTTTCAACTATACTTGGATAGCAAAGCACTTTTCTAGTCACGTCCAGACCAATCATAACGATTTTTCTTCCTAACGTAAATACTACATGGGCAGCATCAGCATCGGCTATTATATTAAACTCGGCTGCAGGTGTTACATTTCCTAACTGATAGGAACCACCCATAAGGACAAATTGTTTTATTTTAGTTGTAATAGCAGGTTCCAATCTAAGTGCCATAGCATAATTTGTTAATGGTCCAGTAGATACCAAAGTAATATCCCCATCGGAAGCCATTAAAGTATCTATTATAAATTGAACTGCATGCTTATTCTCTGACTTTTTAGTAAGAGGCTCAAAATGGGTTCCATCTAAGCCTGTAACTCCATGAATATCAGCTGCAATCATTTGCTCCCGTATCATAGGTCTGCCACAGCCTGGATAAACAGGAATATTCAGGTCTAAATATTGGCATATATTTAATGCATTCTTTGTTGTTTTCTCTAAAGTTTGGTTGCCTGCTACAATGGTAATTCCTAAAACATCTATGGCAGGATTCTTACCAGCTAACATAATGGCTACTGCATCATCATGACCAGGGTCACAATCAAGTATGATTTTTTGCTTTTCCATATTATCTTTGTATGTTGGATTTACTATCATATGCGTTCATATCTCCTTTTCTGATACTAATTAAATGCTTTAATGAGGAATGTTTTTAATATTTTATTTACTAATAGGTTATCGCAGTGTTTATAAGTTTTATCGCAGTATGCTAAATATAATATACCATATATTAGCAAACATAGCTACCACAAATATTACTACTGCAATTAAAGCCACCCGAAACCACTTGAAACATTAACTCCAATATGCTTCAAATCATATAACTAGTAATTTATATAAAAACTGTTTCAAAAAATAAATGTCATTCTGAACCATTAAGGTGAAGAATCCAAATTCCATATAGATTCTTCGCCTTAACGGCTCAGAATGACACTTATTCAACAG
>CALDJN010000094.1 GCA_937901695.1 uncultured Anaerocolumna sp. | reverse complement strand
TAAAGTAAGATTCTTCGAGCATAATTCAGCAAGCTGAATTTGCTCTCAGAATGACAGCTTTTATTTTTCAACAACCCTACCAATTATATTGCGGTGGTTAAGCTAATATACAACAATTTTTCCCGGTTGATTTACCAGTATACAAAGCGGAATCAATTTTTGTAATGTTTTTATCGATAGGTAATTTGATATCATACTGAGCTATGCCACCCGTTATGGTACAATTAAAGATATACCCTTCATAGTTGAATTGGAATTTACTAACTTCTATGCGTATTTTTTCAGCGAATTTATAAGCTTCATCTACTTCGATATTAGGAAGGCAGATTATAAATTCTTCTCCGCCCCATCTACTGATAATATCTTCTTCACGAAGAATCAGCTTAAAGATTCGTGAAAGACTTGTTAACACTAAATCACCAGCATTATGGCCATAAGTATCATTAATGGATTTAAAACAATCTACATCAAATAAGATAAGTGAAAAAATAGTATTGCTTTTAACAAGATCATGTACCTTATCAAGAAAATATCTGCGATTATATAACTTGGTTAAAGAATCCGTAGTTGCTAATTCACGTAATTCTTCTGCTAGTACTTGTAACTTGCGTTGATTCTTAATATTTTGCATATGTACTTTTACACGTGCTTTTAGTTCCTCTGAAATAAATGGTTTGCATACAAAATCAGCTGCACCTACTTCAAAGCCTTTTAGTAAAGAACTGGAATCATTATTACCAGTGATAAAAATCACAGGTATATCTTTGGTTTCTTCGTTACTTTTCAATATCTTGCAAGTTTCATAGCCATCCATGCCATACATGATAATATCCAGCAATATAAGAGTTGGCTGGACCTCACGGGCTAATCGGACACCATCTTCCCCAGTATGGGCAATTTCAATATGTAAATTAGGAGACTCTAATATATCCTTAATTATACTACATATAATCTCACTATCATCTATTAATAAAACAGTATCTATTTCCATAAAGTTCTCCTTTAGTGATAATTCATTTACGCATCTATATACTATAATAATAGTACTTTTGACCTAAAATTTCAATAATATATTGACTTTAGAATTTATTTTCAAAAAAAATATAGCAAAGTAAACACCCTGCTATATTTTTTATTATCTACTTTGATGTATTATTACATATAAACCACTGCAGTACCGGATGCAGTTACCATAAGCATACCATTGTTGGCACCAAGTACCTCATAATCAAGCTTGACACCAACAACTGCATTTGCACCTAACTGCCTTGCACGGTTTTCCATTTCCATAAGGGCATCTTCCCTAGCATGGATTAATTCATCTTCATAACTGCCGGAACGTCCACCAAATAAATTAGATAAACCTGCCGCAAAATCCTTAACAAAATTAACACCAGCAACAACTTCACCAAAAACGATACCTCTGTATTCTGTAATCGATTTTCCCTCTATAGTTGAGGTAGTAGTAATAATCATAATAAGCTCCTCTCATTATAAATTTATTTGCTAACAGCTGTGACCTCATTATATAATACAATTAAATATATGAAAATAGGTTTTAAAAAAATTAATGTAAATTTAAACTATCCGTAATGTGAATCAATTTTGTAATTGTAATAGTTTAACTTTATCAGGAATTTAAGCCCCTGATGAAATGCCCTGTAATGGCAATGAGATTTTGAGCAAGTAACATAAGCATATAAAACTTGCCCAAAGTAAGCAGATTATCCGCTTTGACTCAATACCCAGCTTTGCCCTCAATAAAGTAACCAGAACTTAGAGAAAATGGGATATCTGTTTTATGTGACTTTGGAAGAATTCGTAATGGTTCTTATACCATAGAAATCGCGCCAATCAGTGACAAATGGAGCTGTCTGAGGTGGCAGCTCCACCGAGTTCTCCATTTTCACTGATGTTATAAGCGATTCCTATGGTATTAGAACCATCGAATTCTCCAAGTGGAACATAAAACAGATATCCCATTTTCTCCAAGTTCTCAACACCTAAAGGGGCAAAGCGTCCTTTTTATTTTTCTCAATTTCAGCCATCTTCATTGCACGAACCCTTAAGGAAAGTCCAAATAAATTGATAAAACCTTCCGCATCATGGTGATTATAAAGGTCACCAGTGGTAAAGGAAGCAATGCTTTCGTTATATAAAGAATAAGGAGAAGTAGTACCTTGTTTAATAATATTGCCTTTATATAACTTTAATTTTACTTCACCTGTTACATATTCCTGAGTAGAATTTACAAAAGCTTGCAAAGCTTCCCGTAATGGTGTAAACCATTTTCCTTCATAAACAATATCAGCAAATTTGTTACCGATACCCTTTTTATATGTAAAGGTATCACGGTCTAAGATTAACTCTTCTAATTGGTTATGAGCTTCCATAAGGATAGTTCCCCCAGGAGTTTCATAAACACCACGAGATTTCATACCTACAACACGGTTCTCTACAATATCTATAATACCAATTCCGTGTTTTCCACCTATAGTATTAAGTTCAGCTATAATATCGGAAGCTTTCATGACTTTCCCATTTAATTTGGTTGGAATACCTTTTTCGAAGGATAAGGTAATGATTTCGCTTTCTTCCGGAGCTTTTTCCGGAGATACACTAAGTACCAGTAAATGGTCATAATTTGGAGCTTCAGCAGGATTTTCTAATTCTAACCCTTCGTGGCTGATATGCCATAAGTTTCTGTCACGGCTATAGCTGTTATCGGCTGAGAATGGTAAGTCGATACCGTGATTTTTACAATATTCAATTTCTTCTTCCCTAGAGGAAATATCCCAGATTCTCCATGGAGCAATTATTTTTAAATCTGGCGCAAGTGCTTTGATAGCTAATTCAAAACGAACCTGGTCGTTACCTTTACCGGTTGCTCCATGGCAGATTGCAGTAGCTCCTTCTAATCTTGCAATTTCCACTAATTTTTTAGCAATAACTGGTCTTGCCATGGAAGTACCTAATAAATATTTATTTTCGTAAATAGCACCAGCCTTTACGCAAGGCATTACATAATCATCTACGAATTCATCAACAACATCTTCAATGTATAATTTTGCAGCGCCGGATAATTTTGCTCTTTCATCTAATCCATCCAATTCATTTCCCTGTCCAACATCAATACATACACATACGACATCATAATCATAATTTTCCTTTAACCAAGGTATAATCATGGTAGTATCAAGTCCGCCTGAATAAGCTAATACAACTTTTTCCTTCATACTAATTCCTCCTTAAATCTTTATATAAAACCTATTTGTCGGGTTTTTAATAACCTTTACTTAACAATATATTATAAATACCTAAATGATAAAATATGCAATAGGTAATTCAAAAAAACAGCTTAGTTTTTTTTACTAAGCTGTTTCTGCTATATATAAGTGAATAATATACTTTGTGCAGGCATTTTTATTCAGAAATTCTCCAAAAGGAGAACTTTCCTATAAAGAAAATAAAAGCAAGGTAGTATTTTTCGGAAACTACACGGAAAAATACTACCTTGCTTTTTTGTAGACTATACATAAAACTGTCTAACCTAACTGTTTTTTTTAAGTTCTTTGAACTAAAATTAGTATTCACATAAAATATTTTCATTGCCAATTCCAACCATTAATATTTGTGATATCATTTTGTTATTTTTTTCTTCAAAAATAACGTGTACATTTTTAAATATTCTTGTTATCTCCTCAAATATGCTTAATGAAATTATCTCTTTACAATCCCATCCAGGAAAAGGAATTCTAATTACACCACCCGATAAAAGTGCTTCATTTTTAAAGTATGAAATTAATTCATTAGATGAATAATTGTTTTCTAAATTTATTTTTGTTATACTTTCTGCCCTACTACATTCATATATTTTAAGACCATTATTTTGAGGATTATATAAAGATAAATCTTTAGACATAAACAGTTTGATATCAGCATTCAATTTATCAAAAACAAGTTTTTCAAATATTTCTAATACATCATTATCCAATATAGTCGAAAATATCGTAATATTTTCAAAACTTCTTACAGATATTTGAGCAGATAATGATAGTAAATTTGAAAGTACTTTTTCTAATTCGCAGATACTACCAAAAATATTTCGTTGATAATTAAACATCGTACTAATATTATTAATACTAACTTGATTGGCTTTATTCTGTAAATATGTTTGATAAATATTAAATTGTATGCCTACATCTGAAACTATAGCATCTTCTTTATTTTTTTTGATAAAATCACAAATAATATGATTATTCATATCAATAACCTTATTATTATCGGTAATAATTATGTTAACATCTTTAAGATTTCCATACTCGTATGAATAATTTTTATAAACATTGTTAAACTTTTCTAAATCTACTTCATCTAGCTTTATCATATAAACAGCCTAGTTTCTCTATGCATTACAGCTGGACTCCACTCAGCACCTATTTCATGTATGTAAACAGTAGCCGTCAAGTCAAACTTTGCCCCTTTAACTTTTTGTGTTTTGTTCATAAAACACCCTCCTTTGAAATAATCAAACAATAGCTACAGTAAAACAAAATACAGCAAAGGGATGACTTGAATATTTTCAAGTCAATCCCTTTGCTGTAAAAAAACTGTACCATACTAACAAACTAAAGTCAACAAAAATAATATAATCACTTAACAATTTTTAGAACCTCAGTTATAAATTTAGACTTTTGTTAATTATAATCTTTTATATTAATAATAATTCAATTATTTCTCATCATGAGGTCTAGGGAATTTCTCTGGTTTATAAAAGAATACTTTAATCACATAATCTTTTTCTGATTCAACTCCAAATAAGAATTGACCGCATTCATCAGTAAAAGTAAAAGTTACAGGAATTAATTCGCATTCTTTTTCATGACATTTATCGTGCTTTTCATATTCTCTTTCGTATCTGTCATCGCATTTATCTTCAAATTTCCTTTCGCATTTCATTTCATAAGTTTTGTATTCTCTTTTTAATTTAAAAAGTTTAACAACGGCACCTTCAACAGGTTTTCCATTAGGATATTTTACAACTCCGTGTATAGCAGCTCTATCTTCTTTTTCTAATTCTATACAAAGATCGATTTCTTCGTTAGGTTTAATTTGATTTCTTCCTGTTAAGTCGACTCTGGTTAATTTCCAGCCCATATAATCACCTCCTTTCGTATGTATCGAGAGGCTTTATATTTACTTCTACTTCTAATAGATTGCTATTAGATAAGGTAAGTGGTTCTTCTTTGGTATATTGCTTTTTATTTCCAAAATAATCCTTTGACACTAAAGTTACTATTTCATATTCAACCAAGGATGAATCTTCATTCATTTTAACTTTTTCTTTATTTAAATTTTTAATAACTTTATTTTTAAAGTAAGAGTCATCTGAATAAGTTTCAAAAGTAACGGAATTAAAACTTCCATTTAAATATTCTGTAAATTTTTCTTCCTCTGCATTTTTATCTTCTTCACCGATATAATAATTGATAATTGCTTTTGCTACAGATTCAGGGCAAAATTCAAAAGTTTTATTAGCTCTTAAGATGGGTACGTCATTTTTTACATCCGTTGATAAAACTAATGCTTTGTTATTGTTGTAAAATAATTGAATCCCTAAGCTATCACATATAAATTTTAAATAATCAATCATTTCATTAACCTTCCTGTTTTATTTGATTTACTATTTTGTTCTCTGGTTTTTTCTTTTTCACTTGTTTTTGCTTTTCATAGTAATATAGTATTCGGAAAAACTAATAATGTGACAATATTCGACCTAAAATGTCAAAAAAAATTAAAAAGTAAAAATTCTTGCTTTACAGAGAATAGCAATGGGTTATAATAAGATATCATGCATTTATTAAGGAGATTCGTGTGGAAAACCAAGATTTCCGCACGGTAAATTTGTGCTGCCGCCCAAATTATCTGGTTTGCGGCAGAATGGAGGATTGTTATGTACAAAATTATTCTGGCATCAGGGTCACCTAGAAGAAAAGAAATATTGGAACAGGTAGGAATAGAATTTAGTGTAATTACAAGCAATGATGAAGAAGTGATTCAAAAATCCAGCCCGGAAGAAATAGTAGAAGAGTTGGCAACCAGAAAAGCATGCAGTGTGGCTTCAGATATGGAAGAGGGGACTATAGTTATAGGTGCAGACACTATGGTTGCCATAGATGGGCAAGTAATGGGTAAACCTAAAGACGAGGGCAATGCCAAAGATATGATAAGAAAACTGCAAGGAAAGAAGCATCAGGTTTATACGGGAGTTTGTGCAGTCGTGAAAGAAGCTGGTAAAGAAGATAGATTAATTCATTTTGTCGAGGCAACCCATGTATGGGTACATTCAATGACAGAAGCTCAGATAGATGCTTATGTAGCAACAGGAGAACCCTTAGACAAAGCAGGAGCTTATGGAATTCAAGGAAAGTTTGCTGTCTACATTGAGAAGATTGAAGGTGATTATTTAAACATTGTTGGTTTTCCAGTATCAAAATTATATGAAAGATTATTGGAAGAAGATATTGATTTATTATCCTGTAAATAAAATTCCTGAAAATAAAACCTTTGAAAATGGAATGAAACTTTCAAATATACAACAGTGAATATAAATTCATTTAAAGACCGTGCTTATATAGCATGGTTTTTTTATTTAAAGGCAACCTCCATAGATAATATCATTTCGCCGAGGCTGGATACTTGAACGAAAGGGTTCTTTGCACTAAGGAAGCAGATATTCAAAGGACGAGCTTACAATTGAACCTCATTAGAAGCTGTTGAAAATCTGCTTAGAACGGTAAGACTTATTCTAAATGGCAAGGTTTACTCTGATTGATAAAATTACTCGGAAATGACTTCTTTAATTTTATCCCTAATTATATTGACAATTTATATAAATAAATTTTTAAAATGGAGTATTGCATAATATTTAATTATGATGTATAATTATGAACAATTTAAAAAACAATACTTCATTTATAAAGTAGGTATTGTTGGCTCAACCGGATATGCCGGACAGGAATTAGTTAGAATTCTGTTACAGCATAAAAATGCAAAAATCATCTGGTATGGATCCAAAAGCTATATAGATAAAAAATATTATGAAGTATTTCAAAATATGTTTCAGTTAGTAGACGATACCTGTATGGAAGATAATATGGAAGAACTGGCAGAAAAGGTAGATGTAATATTTACAGCTACACCGCAAGGATTTTGT
>CALDJN010000093.1 GCA_937901695.1 uncultured Anaerocolumna sp. | reverse complement strand
CATTACCAAAACCCAATTTGCACTTCCTGAGTTCTTAACAAACTACAAGGCAAAGCGTCCTATTTAATAAGCTAACTTTTTATTGTGCCAACGCCTGCTCTAAATCGGCAATAATGTCGTTTACATGCTCAATACCAATGGACATACGGATTAAATCTGGAGTAACTCCGGCTTCTGCTAACTGGGCATCGGATAGCTGTCTGTGGGTTGTGCTGGCTGGATGTAAGACACTGGTTCTGGCATCTGCTACATGAACTACGATAGCAGCCAGTTTTAAACTATCCATAAATTTAATAGCTGCTTCTCTGCCACCTTTTATTCCAAACGATATAACTCCGCAAGTTCCATTTGGCATATATTTTTGCGCCAGATTATAATATTTATTGCTTTCTAATCCGGGATAATTTACCCAGGCGATTTTATCATTGATTTTTAACCATTTTGCAACGGCTAATGCATTACTGCAATGGCGTTCCATTCTAAGATGAAGGGTTTCCAAGCCTAGATTTAATAAGAAGGCATTGTTTGGTGATGGAGTTAGTCCAAGGTCCCTCATAAGCTGAACTCTGGCTTTTACTATATATGCAGCTTTTCCGCAGTCTTTCGTATAAATCATACCATGATAAGATTCGTCTGGAGTAGTTAAACCAGGAAATTTACCGTTATCCCAGTTAAAGTTACCACTGTCTACAACAACTCCGCCAAGTGCTACTGCATGGCCATCCATGTATTTGGAAGTAGAGTGTACAACAATATCTGCTCCAAATTCAATTGGTCTGCAATTAATAGGAGTGGCAAATGTATTATCTATAATAAGTGGTATCCCATTTTTATGAGCTAATTTAGCAAATTTTTCAATATCTGTAACTACTAAAGTAGGATTAGACAAGGTTTCTGCAAATAAAAGTTTGGTATTTTCTCGAAAGGCTTCCTGAACCTCCCCTTGGGAAGCATCAGGATTAATAAAAGTAACATCGATTCCCATCTTTTTCATAGTAACTGCAAATAAATTACTGGTTCCGCCATATATTGCAGCGGAGGAAATGATATGGTCACCTGCACCACAGATATTAAGTACCGCAAGTGCATTGGCAGCTTGTCCGGAAGAAGTGCATATTGCCCCTATGCCACCTTCTAGGGATGCAATCTTTTGCTCTACTGCATCAACTGTTGGATTACCTATTCTAGAATAGAAAAATCCAGATTCTGCTAAGTCAAATAATTTACCAACATGTTCACTGGAATCGTATTTGAAAGTAGTGCTTTGATATATTGGAAGGACCCTTGGCTCACCATTTTTTGGCGTATAGCCATCTTGAATACACTTGGTATTAATGTGATAATTACTCATGTTAATCACCTTTCTTTCGTTCTTTATACTAATTTCCATTTGTAATATTGATTTGAGTGTCAAAAACCTGAAAACTTTTAAATGATATCAACCTATCTTTAACTTTTAACGTTCAAATCAATATTTACATTATTTAAATTACCAACCAATGAAAAGCTGCAATTTTCTTTGACTAAATATCTTTTTGCAAAGTCAGTAATCTCGTCTTTATTTACTGCATTGATTTTTAAAATAGTTTCCTCTAAAGGTGTGATATAGTCTTTAAATAGAATGGATTTTCCATTGCTGTTCATTCTGTTCTTTGCGCTTTCATTTCCAAGAATAAGTTCTGTTTTAATTTGCTCTTTTGTCATGATAATTTCATCATCAGTTAAGCCATTGGTTTTAATATCTTCAATGATTTCAAAAGTATTTTGGATCACTGCTTCTAACTGTATCGGATTCATGGCTCCATATATCTGGTATAAACCTGCTTTTTTGTACGCACTGCCATAAGAGTAAATGGTGTAGGTTAAGCCCAGATTCTCACGGATAACCTGAAATAGTCTGGAATTGATACTTCCTCCAAATACAGAATTGAGGATGGTTAAAGCATATTTTTCTTCTGTATCTGCTGGTACGGATTCAAAAGCAATGTTTAGATGCAGCTGTTCAACATCTTTTTCCTTGGTATATATGGTTGGGCGGTATATTGGAGCAGTACAATCAGGCTGTCTTGGACCTTTTTTAACTGCTGAAAAATGCACTTCCAATAAGTCCATAATCTGATTTTCTTCAAAATTACCAGCAACGGATATTACCATATTCTCAGATACATAATACTGTTCCATAAAATCAATAATCTGCTGTCTGGTAACAGACCTTACAGTCTTTTTGCTTCCGGAAATTTGGTAGCCCAGGGAATGATGTTTCCATACTTTCATCTGAAGCATTTCATGAACCAAATCTTCCGGAGAATCATCATACATATCTATTTCTTCTATAATAACGCCTTTTTCTTTTTCTAAAGCTTTTTCATCCAGCAGAGAATTGTTTATCATATCACCAATGATTTCAATTGCGATTTCTAAATGTTCATCTAATGTTACAGCATAAAAGGAGGTACATTCTTTGCTGGTATAAGCATTAATATCTCCTCCTATCTTTGCCATATCATCTGCGATTTGTTTTGCAGTTCTTGTTTTTGTGCCTTTAAAAAGCATATGTTCAATTATATGTGAAATTCCATTATTATCATCATTTTCGTTGGAAGAACCAACCTTAACCCAAAGGCCAAAAGCAGCGCTTCTTAAATATGGCATTTTTTCAAAAACTACAGTAATGCCATTGGATAATTTTTTACAATTTACCATTCTTACTTCCTTTCCATATTCTAATAGTATAGATTGTAACACTCTCAAAAGGAATATACAACAATAGATTAACAGTAATAATAATAAATCCAAGGATCAAATTGTGCATATTTACCTTACTTACCAGTAATTTAGCATAGATTTCCCAACTAATTTTCATTTACAATAGAAAAGAAGTTTAATAACCCAGCCAAAAGTTATAATAAGTATGTACTTTTTATAGCAGAAGGAGGTAAAAATGAAACAATTACATAAAGGAAAAGCGCTCATAGCCGGAGTCCTTTTATCGCTAACCCTAACCCAGACAACTGCATTTGCAGCTGATTATAAGGTAGTAAGAGACGATTCACTTTATAAGATTGGAAATCTTTTTGGAACTTCCATAAGTACACTAAAGACAAAGAATAAACTACAATCCGATAAAATCTATGCTGGACAAGTATTAGATATACCCGCTAAAATACATACCGTTCTAAAAGGAGATACACTATACTTAATTGCTAAGAAATATAATGTTAAACTATTTTCATTAAGAAAAGCAAACCATAAGTGGGACGATTTAATTATGCCTAATCAAAAATTGATTATTCCGGCAAGCAAAACTTCAGCTTCCAGTACATTAAAATCCACTTCAGCAGGGGCGGTAATACCTTATACCCAGGATGAAGTGGATCTCTTAGCAAGACTAATAACTGCCGAAACAATAGGTGAACCATATGACGCAATGGTTGGTGTTGGTGCTGTTGTAGTTAATCGAGTTCAAAGCGCAGAATGGCCAAATACCATATCATCCGTTATTAATCATGTAACAGGAGGATATTATCAGTTCACACCAGTCCAAAATGGTTACATTAATAATCCTGCAAGTGATGAAGCGGTAAAAGCGGCTTTGGCAGCCCTTGACGGTAAAGATCCAAGTAAGGGCGCTATGTTTTATTATGATGATTCCTGTACTAATGAATGGATTACATCAAAGCCTGTTACCGCTAAGATTGGAAAAATGGTATTTGCAGAGTAAAAAGAAAATAGCGGTGCTAGGAAAGTTGGTGTCAGACACCTCGGGCACCAGCGTAAAAAGGAAATAGTGGTGCCAGGAAAGTTGGTGCCTGGCACCACTTTTACCACTTTTACACTTTTTTCTATTCCACCTCACGTAAACGTTCTACGATACTTTGTTTGCCAGCAACTTTATAAGCAGAAAGGGGTATAATAATACCGAAAAGAATGAATATTGGTAGTACAATTAAAATTGGTATTACAGTAAATTGATATTTAAAAAACCATAGTAAATTTTCCATGGGTTTTATTAAGAAAAATCCTACCAATATACTTACAAACAGCGAAATAACAATTGTACTCCCTCCATAAAATAATCCTTCTATTACAAGCATTCCCTTTATCTGTTTACCAGTCATGCCAATACTATTAAGCATGGCAAGTTCTCTCTTTCTTGACATGATACTGGTTAGTTCTGCATTGATAAAGTTCATGATTCCTATGAATCCTATAATTAAGCTTAATACCCCTCCTACCAGCATAAACATATCTTGATAAGATTTAAATTCATTTGCGTAGGTATTCTTTGATTCATAATCCATATCCGGTTCCACATTATTTGTGTAATCTTTCATAAATGATTCCATATTTTTTTCACTTTCAGGAGTTACATTTATCATATAATCCATGGTACTAAATGCATCTTTCTTATTATTGATAATTTTCATATCTGCCTTCATAGTATCTGTGGTTATTGCAAAGTTTAAATTTCCATAACGTCGTGCGGAAATATTATTAGGCATTACTGCAGTAGCAACTACTTTATATTCCATATCAAAGCCATTGTTTTCAGTTAAATTACCCTCCTCATCAAATGCATAGTCAGTAATATAGTGAATGTTTACTGTATCCCCAATATCATAAATAGCTTCATCCATATTGGGATTACCGTAATCATCATCTGATATAATCTGAATGGCAGCATGTTCTTGATTCATTTGCTCTAAACCAATTGACCCATCAGCAAGCTTTAAATGCTTCATTGGGAATTCATCCAAACCATAAATGTTTACATACATTTTTACCAGGTCTTCATCCTTCATACTAAGAATGGAAGGATCAAGATCATCATCTCCCCAGTTACTATAATACTTTACATAATTTTTCTTCGTTTGTAAAACAGAAGACAATTCTGTATAATAATAAACTCTTCCCTTTTCTGTAATGCCCTCCTGTTCATTGATTGCGGAGATAAATGATTCAGTAACCTTCTGGTCTTCACTCCTAAAATGATTATTAAAATAATCTCCATGACCTGCTACAAAATCAGATACCACAAATTTACTTAGGAACTTATCCATATTAAATCCATTTGCAAATGTGTATACAGCACTTAATAATATGACACTAAGGGAAAGTGAAAGAATTACTAAAGTAGTTTTTTTACGATTACGCATCAAATTAGCACACGCCATCTGGTAGACTTTAGAACCTGATTTCGTTTTCCTTACTTTTCGCCTTACTTTACTTTTATCTACGAATCGTACTGCTTCCACTGGTGATACGGATGCTGCAAATTTACCTGGCTTTCTGGTACTAATTAGTACCGTAATACAGGAAAATATAGCGGAACCAATGAATATCCAAGGGTTAAAAGTAATGTAAGTACTGGTAACAGCCATATTACTCATAATAATCTTAGTTAATGCATTTCCAATGAAAAAGCCAATTAATAAACCAATTGGAATACCTAATATTGATAATAGTAAAGCTTGATTTCTAATAAGGCGCTTTATCTGTTTATGGGTTGTTCCTATTGTTTTCAGCAATCCATAAAAACGGATATCGTTGGATATGGATATTTGAAAAATATTATAAATAATTAAATAGCCAGTAAGTACAAGCATTCTATCGGCAGAATTCAAATGTGTAGAAGTATATGCCCAGTTAACTCCGGTATCCAGATAATTAGGTGCACTTCCATCTATAATGCTATAGCCATTATCCTCTGCAATTATACTAAGTTTCTTTTCAATATCTTTGCTATTATCAAACATAACCTCCAAAGACCAAGTGCCAATAAGTTTACCATCCTTACCAGAATCAATTTCCCTTTTATAAGAGGATAATTTTTCTGTAACATAATCTCTTGAAAGCCAAATTTGACTTGATTGTATTGCTTCATCATTTTCCCAAAAGCCACATAATGTAAATGTCTCTGTTATGTTATCATTACCAATTGGATAGGTTAATGTTACTTTTTGACCTAATTCATGTGGTACTCCAAGTAAATCCAGTACTTTGGTATCGGTTGCTAATTCGTTTTTCTCCATAGGCATCCGCCCGGTTGTGGGATAAGAGAAAAACATTTTTGCACCATTATCATCACTATAACGTATTTCTGTATGGTATTTATGAAAAGGGGGTTCTGTTGGTAAGGATAACATTACATTGGTCCCATATTCTTTAATCAAAGGATGGTCTTTTAAATCATTTAC
>CALDJN010000092.1 GCA_937901695.1 uncultured Anaerocolumna sp. | reverse complement strand
GAAGATCTTTTAACAGGTTAATAATCTGTGCCTGAATAGAAACATCAAGAGCGGAAACCGGTTCATCACACACAATAAATCTTGGACGAAGTGCAATTGCCCTGGCTATGCAAATTCTTTGTCTTTGCCCACCGGAAAACTCATGTGGGTAACGCTCATAATAATGAGATTGTAATCCACAATCCTTCATAACTTGTAAAACATACTCTTTTACTTCTTTCTTGGGAACTATTTTATGTGCCCTTACAGCTTCTCCTATAATTGCCCCCACTGTAAGTCTTGGACTTAAGGAGGAATAAGGATCTTGGAATATGATCTGAATTTGTGGTCTTAGATTTCTTAACTGTTTTTTTGATAATTTGGATAAATCCTGTCCATAAAATAATACTTTCCCATCGGTTAAATCATGTAAACGTAGAATGGTTCTTCCAATGGTTGTTTTACCACAGCCAGATTCTCCAACCAATCCCATGGTAGTTCCCTGGGGAATATCAAAGGATACATCATCAACTGCTTTTAAATATTGGGTTGGGCGGCCTAAGAAATCTGTTCCAATGGTAAAATATTTTTTAAGATGCTGAACGGATAAACATATCTCACTCATGTTTTTCCACCTCCATACTGCCATTTTCCTGTTCATCATACAAGTAGCAGGACACAAGATGTGTATCACTAAACTTTCTTACACTTGGATATGGTCCTTCACATGCAGCATGACAGCGGTCGCAGCGATCTTTAAAATAACAAGTTTCTGGCATATTAATAGGATTTGGTACCTGTCCGGGAATACTATATAACCGATCCACCTTTTTATTTACTACCGGCTTACTCTTCATAAGACCAACGGTATATGGATGCTTAGGTGAAAGGTAAATTTCCTTTGCAGTACCCATCTCAATAATTCTACCTGCATACATTACAACAACAAAATCAGCCATTTCTGCCACTACGCCAAGATCATGTGTAATCAGCATAATGCTGCCCTTTATTTTTTCCCTTACAGAACGGAGTAAGTCAAGTATCTGTGCTTGAATGGTAACATCAAGTGCTGTTGTTGGCTCATCTGCAATAATTAACTTAGGGTTGCAAACAAGAGCCATGGCAATCATGACACGTTGCCTCATACCACCTGATAATTCATGAGGATAATTATCATAAACACCTTCAGGACGAGCAATCCCTACCTGTGTCAACATTTCAATTGATTTCTTTTTTGCTTCTTTCTTTGTTGCTCCCGGATTGTGCAGTAAAGTAACCTCATCTAGTTGATAACCAATAGTAAACACTGGGTTTAAACTTGTCATAGGCTCTTGGAATATCATTGCAATATCCTTGCCACGTATTTTTCTCATGGCTTCGCTTGGCATCTTTGCTATATCGTAGCACTTTTCTCCGTCATTATAGCGAATGGAACCACTGACAATCTGTCCCTGTGGTGCTTGTACCAGCTGCATTAAAGATAAACTTGTTACACTTTTTCCACAGCCAGACTCACCTACGACACCTACTGTACTGTTGGAAGGAATACTGAAAGTTACCCCATCCACTGATTTTACAGTTCCAGCATCTGTAAAGAAATAAGTATGTAAGTCATCAAACTCAACTATGTTATTAGGATCTTTCATTGTAGTTAAGTAAGCTTCTTCACTCACATTCTTTCTATTCTTCTGAGCTTCTAATTTCTTTGTCATTTTATGATTATATTTTGCAATTGCTTTTTCTTCTTGACGGGATATATAATGCCCGTTATCTTTCTTTGCTTTCGCCATAGCATTATCCCCCTATCTCTTCATCTTTGGATCGATTGCATCACGCAAACCATCACCTACAAAGTTAAATCCCAATACAGCAAGTACAATCAAGATACCAGGTGGAATCCACAGGTTTGGATAATACTGTAAAATGCTTTGTCCTTTAGAAGGATCTGCCAGTGAAATCATGGTGCCCCAAGCAGCTTTTGGTATCTGAACTCCAAGACCTAAATAGGATAAAGTTGCTTCATATAGGATAACACCACCAAGACCTAATGTCATTTGTACAATTAGCTGAGGCATAACATTTGGAATTAAGTGTCTAAATATTTTTGCTTTTGAAGAAATACCTGTTGCTTCTGCTGCAACCATATACTCTTGTTCACGTAAAGATAAAATCTGTCCTCTTACCATACGGGCAGTTCCAGACCAACCAATCAAAGTTAAAAATCCCATAAGATAATAAATACGATGACCAACTGGCATAACACTTACCGGCATAGCGTTTAGCACAGAGGATAATACAATTAAAACTGGCAGCGTAGGTATGCAATTTAAGATATCTACTATACGCATAATTAACATATCTATTTTTCCGCCAAAGAATCCGGATATTCCACCAAATATAACACCTAATATGGTCTCTAAAAATATAACTAAAAAACTGATTGATAATGATATTCTTCCACCATACATTAAACGAACAAATACATCCATTCCATTGGTATCTGTTCCAAGCCAATGATCCTTAGACGGTGCTGACTTATAATTATCAATACCAGTTGATACATCATAATATTGATACTTTTTACCATCTGCTCCTGTAAATGATTCTGCAGTAGACACTTTTACTTCTGTAGGAATGGTAAAAACCTGTGTTTCCCTATATGGAATAAGTAAGGGACCAACAAAACTAAATAAAAATAAAAATATAATAATAATTAAGCCAACCATAGACAAACGGCTTCTAAAAAAACGCTTCACTACCAAACGCGTTGGCGACAATGCACGAACACTGTCACTCAGGCTCTCATGTTCTAACTCTGCAGCCTGAACATTGGTATTATTTTCTTTACTCATCTTCAGACCTCCTATTGTAGTTTTACACGAGGATCCACAATTGCGTATGATATATCTGCAAGAATGGTACCTAATACTGTCAGTACAGCTAGAAACATCATATATCCCATAACAAAAGGGATATCTCCCTGTAATATCGCTTTATAAGATGTGGAACCGATACCAGGAATTGCAAACACTGTCTCTGTTATCATAGCACCACCAAATAAGCCTGGAATACTGCCACCAAGCATAGTTACTATAGGAATTAAAGTATTACGAAATGCATGTTTATATATAACCGTCTTCTCGGACAACCCTTTTGCCCTTGCAGTACGGATATAATCGGAATTTAATACTTCTAACATATTAGTTCTTGTGTATCTCATCAAACCACCAATGGACAAAACTACAAGGGTTACCATAGGCAGCACCATATGATGAATGACATCAAGAACTTGTTCAGGACCTGTTAAAATCTTTGTTGCATCAGAAAGTCCCTGTAACGGAAACCATCCAAGCTGAATGGAAAATACCCGCAGCAGTAAGGCTCCGAAGAAAAATGATGGCAGGGAGATACCTGTCATAGCTAATATTGTAACGGTATAATCAACCACTCCGTACTGTTTCGTAGCTGCGACGATACCAAGCGGTATCGATATCAGTATGTTTAAAATCAAAGCTATTAAGGAAATAGTAAATGAAATCCACATATACTTTTGAATTACTTCTTGAACCGGACGTCCATATACAAAGGACACACCAAAATCACCACGAACTGCTTTTGAAAGCCATTGTCCGTAACTTTTCATAATACCACTAAAGGAACTGTCTCCAATTCCATATAATTCTTTCATTCTTTTAACGTCTTCTTTTGTCAATTGACCTTGTGCAACCTGCGCAGACGTATGCTGATCAATATAGTCAGCGGGCATCATTCGGATAATAAAGTATATAATAATTGATACTCCTAACAGAATGATTATTGATATTCCAAGTCTTTTACATATATATTTGAACATGTCTTTACCCCACGATATATGAAGGGGGGCGAAAGCATAAGCCCCCCTTCATCATTTTTTAAAATTACTTTTGTAGAATTTATTATATTGTTTAATTATTTATCAAGTAAGCTAACATCCCAGATAAAATCAATTGGTCCCATGTAAGGAGTAGTTTTTTCTGCTGGAGTTATGCTGCTTGGATCAACAACATCCTTGTTGTAAACAAACATGTTCTTTCTTTGATAGGTTGGTAATTCAACCGCCATTTCCATAAGTTTATCAAGTGCTTCTGTATAAATTGGTTTTCTTTCATCTACATTAAGAGTAGAACGACCCTGTTCAATTAATTCATTTAAACGAACAAGAATTGCTTTTTCTTCCTCAGTACCATTTTCAAACTTATAATAAAGCCCTGTAGCTTTTGGAGAACCAGCTTGGTTTTTAGCAGGATCAGAATAATATACCTGGAACATATCAGGATCTATGGTTGCCTGCCAAGCTGCTGCCCAAACAGGAACTGCGTTTTCTTCTAATTTACTTAAAAGATTTTGATCAATATCAATTATAACCTCTACTCCAAGTTTTCCTAGTACTTCCTGTGCTTTTAAGAATACCTGACCAGCTGGGTGATCATCTGCCTGATATGGAAGTGTAAACTTAAAGGATGGCTTACTGCCGTCCGGTGCTAATAATTTTCCATCTGCTGTTTCTTTATAACCAGCTTTTAAGAAAAATTCTTTAGAAGCTGCACCAGTTTCATCAAATGGATACATTGCTGTACAGCCTTCTGGGTAAGCCCAGGATACCTGACTCATTGATCTATGTATAACGGATGCTAAACCACCAGGATAGGAACCCAATGTAAGTCCTGTATCCATAGCTGACATAAGGGCACGTCTTACATTAATATCAGGGATAAGCTGTGCATTAATACCAATGTAACCATAGCCTAAATTATCAACTAACACATAGTTTAAATGAGAATAAGCAGCATCTGATGTAATCTGATTGATTACAGTTGAACTAGCCGTAGGTTGTGAAATATGAACATCACCTGTTAAAACAGAATCCAGTTCAGATCCGCCATTAATTTGTTTCATTCTTAGGTATTTAATCTTTGGAGCACCTAGCATAAAATCATCATTAGCTGTAAAATAGCAGATACCATTTTCATAAAACTTATCTGCAGTTGGATTCTCAGAGTTATTAGCATCTGTAACCTTATAAGGACCTGCTCCCATTGGTAAACCATTGAAACTCTTTAATTCCATCATAAATTCTGTGCTGGAGAAATCAACACCAAAATAATCAACGCCATTAGCTTTATCATGTCTTTCCTGTCCTGCATAGTAATGCATAGGAACAACTTCAAAATTAAAGTTCCAAATTGCCTTAGGGTCAACACCATCTATCACTACAGTAACAGTCTCACGTTCAACACCGTCAGAGCAAACTTCCTTCCCCTTAGTGATACCGCTAATGTTTTTAACAGTACCTTTGTTTGCTTCAAGATATGCTGACATTTCTTCATCTGCAAAGAATTTCTTTGCATCATCTACTGTTGTATAACCAAATGCTTCATCAAATTCTGCTGGAGTCATAGCTTCTTTGATGCACTTCATTGAAGCATCAATGTAATCCTGTTCTGTATAAGAACCCATTTTATCCACTGTCAAACCTGTAGATTCATCGATAACATAAGCACCATCTTTATAAGTAATTAAGTCTTTACCTAAAGTACTTCCTGTATAAAAGAGAATAATAGACTGTGGTGCAGAATCTAAGAAATCTTCCGGTCCATCTAAGCCGAAATCTCCAGGTTCATATTTATTGGCAACTAAAGCTTTGTTATCAGCTTCCAGGCTTCCCTTAACAAGTTCCCATAACTTATCAACGACAGCAGTCTCACCACTTCCAGCAAGTGCCGCATCAACCTTTTTACCAGCTGCATCTGCAAATTCAGCAAGTTTAGCATCTGCTGAACCTTCATCTGGAATCTGAGTCTGATAAGCTTTTAAACCTTCAATATTCATAGAATATATAGTGGATGAACCATCATATTTTGGATCTAAAAGTACATACAGGGTGAATAATACATCATCTGCAGTTACTGCATGACCATCGCTAAAAGTAATTCCGTTCTTAATCCAGAATTTATATGTAGACTTTGACTGGTCATCATCTGTAGACATTTCAAAATCATATGCAATTGTAGGCTGGTCTATACCTGCCACCGGTTCAGCTAACTCATTATTTGCAATTAATACAGCTTGAGTTTTTTGGTAAACCTTTCTATCTGGTTCACTTGTGCCAAATAATGGTGAAAATTTTCCATCAAATGTTTGTTCAGCAATAACAAATGGATTGTTCTCATTGGCTGCAGAACGCGGTGTAGACGCATCTCTTCTGCCTTCAGGAACATCTGGCTTTACATCATTTTTTTCCCCGCTTGCTGTGTCTGTTGGTGCTACTGTTGACTTAGTATCATCAGTATCGTTTTTCTTCCCACATGCTGCTAATGAAAGAATCATAGTCATGCAAAGAAGTAATGCTATTAGTTTCTTTGATCTTTTCATAAAATACCTCCATTTCATTTATTATAATCATAGCCTTTCGGCTTAATTACCCAATATTTTTACCGGTTAGTGTTCTTATTCCTTATTCTAAAACGCTTTTGAACCATTAACCATTATTTAACTACTATAGATAAGTTCACTACTTTTTATCTATCAATTCTAAATTTCCAGAAGTCGTTACTTTATTCATATTAATATTGTTAAATACACAATTTGTCGTCTTGGTAGAATAATCACCGGCCGCAGAGCTAGATGCAACAATATCAACGCCTAATGCTCCGTCAGAGGATATTGTAATCCCGTCAAAAGTACAATTCTCAATGGTAGATCTCCTTGTACGTCCTGCTAATGCTCCAACACAAAGCTTAACATTAGAAGTCTTGTCAATTACAATATTCACATCCTTCATAGTCAGGTCTGTAATCTTAGCCCCTTCTAATTTAGAGAATAATCCGTAAGATGCCTCTTCCGCTTTTTTAGCAGCAATTCCGGAAACACGATTCTTTACATTTAAATTTAAATTTTTAATTGCATATCCGTTACCATCAAATATACCGCTAAAACTTTCAATTGGTACCCAGGTTTCCTTGGATAAATCAATGTCATTTGCTAATATGTAATGTCCTTCCTGATTATCCGCCATTGCCTTTAAATCACTTGCATGTTTAACACGGATGAATTCACCTTTTTCAAACTTACAATAGATATTTATTTGAGCTTTTCCGCCATTTGAATAATCAATGTCGCCTTCTTCAATTACTTGATCAAATACATATTTTTCAGTGCATTCCGGATCCTTATAGTAATCAACTAAAGTATATCCTGCCTTCTTTGGCTCTGTAGATGTAGGGCGCTTTAACTGGCTTCCAACATTAATAGTCCATTTTAATAAAGTACCTTTATCAGGATTGGCTGCATCTAAAAAATTAATATCTTATCAACGGCATTTTCATCAGAAATTCGGTCAGTAGAAAAATCCCATAAGTCTTCTTCATTAAAATGATAGACCGTTCCATTCTCGGTTTCCTCTGTTGTATACTTGGTATACCATCCAATCAATGACTTATCACCATTCTTAGGCTGCACCAGCATACCTGATGTACCACTTGGCTCAAATAATAAAGAATTGTCCGCATAATAAACGACTCGCTTTTTTTCTTGATTGATATGGCCACCCAAAGTATCATATGTAACTTCATACTCATAGCCCTGCTCTTCTGGGTGTATGAACAGAGAACTAGTTCCTACACTACAGCCACCAAGCAGTAATGGTGAAGTAGCCAATGCCAGTATTATTAATCCTTTTTTCAACTTGTACATAGTATCCTCCCAAGGTTAGCTATAATCTCCGAATGTAAAAAAGAGAAACCACTCTGATACAGAATATAAGAATGTTTTTTCGCAGATTTTCTGGTGAATTTCACCAGATTAGCTTCTCCCACCAATTTACCTCCATTTCGTTATTTGTGTTCTTAATGCACTTATTGAATAATTGCTGATAAAGTAATGAGACCTCCGACATGCATACAATTTCCCCTTTACTTTGCATCATCTAAAAGCCTCACAATCTTAAGCTCATAATTATTCTCTTTAATTATCATTAGTCCATCGAAAACTTACATAACAGATAAATATTACCCATTTACGTATTATCTTCCAGAATTAATATGTGTATTATATTCTTTATCATATAATAAGTCAAGTAAATTTTGGCACTTTACATAATTATATGTTTTTACAAATATTACGCATATATATTCACCCTTTCAAACACATTTTAAACAGATTCTCCTATTTTGTTCTTCTTGTACGGACATTTTCCGCAATTGAGATACTGTAGAAAATTTCTTTATTTATTGCCAATTCTAGAAGTAGCATAAATCCTTACTTTTTATTACATTGTAGCGTCAACGCAATAAAATAATGTATTTTTATGCGAAACTTTCTTTTCACTTATAAGTATTGATTATAAATACGAATAATTTAATTAAACTATTATTAATAAATTGTCGAAGTGGATATTCAACTTGCCTTGTCATTCCTATGAAAGCGTGTCATTCCTATGAAGGCGTGTCATTCCTATGGAGACGTGTCATTCCTATGAA
>CALDJN010000091.1 GCA_937901695.1 uncultured Anaerocolumna sp. | reverse complement strand
AGGCAAAGCGTCCTTATTTAATAAGCCAACTTTTTAATAAGCCAACTTACGGTTAAGCTATAGTGTAACCTTCTCCAAATGCCAAATATCTTTTACATATTCTTCTATCGTACGGTCAGAGGAGAATTTTCCACATTTGGCGGTATTTAAAAGTGCTGATTTTGCCCATCCAAGTTCATTTTGATAAGCTTCTGAGACTCTTTTTTGGGCGGCTGCATATGAGCCAAAATCTTTTAATATAAAATATTGATCTGCCCTTTCATACCCATTGGAATATAATAGAGAATCAAATATGTTTTTAAATAGGTTCGGCGTTTCAGGTGCATAGAACCCATTTACTAATTGATCTACTACTTCTTTTATATCAGAATCTCCATAATAGATATCTTGAGGATTATATCCTCCATTCTTCTCATATCCAATAACTTCATCAGAACTTATGCCAAATATAAAAGCATTTTCAGAGCCTACTTCTTCTACAATTTCTACATTGGCTCCATCCATAGTACCAATAGTTAATGCACCATTTAGCATAAATTTCATATTGCCTGTTCCGGAAGCTTCCTTACTGGCAGTAGAAATCTGTTCTGAAACGTCTGCCGCCGAAAATAATAGTTCTGCATTAGATACCCGGTAATTTTCAATAAATACAACCTTTATTTTACCTCCAATGGAAGTATCATTATTAATAACTCCCCCAACGGTATTAATTAGTTTAATAATGGATTTAGCCCTTTCATATCCTGCAGATGCTTTTGCCCCAAATATAAAAGTTCTAGGATAAAACTCTACATTTGGATTCTTCTTAAGTAAATTATAAAGATACATCACATGCAATATATTAAGAAGCTGCCGCTTATATTCATGGAGTCTTTTTACCTGAATATCAAAAATGGAGTTAGTATCGATGTCAATATGGTTATGCTCTTTTATATATCTTGCCAACCTTTCTTTATTACTATGTTTAATATTCATAAACTCTCTTAAACTTGTCTGATTCTCTGCAAATCCACTTAGTTTCTCTATATCTGACAGATTCGTAATCCACTGGTCTCCAATTTTTTTTGTTACCCATTCTGCTAATAATGGGTTGCCATGAAGTAAGAATCTTCTCTGAGTAATGCCATTGGTTTTGTTATTGAAACGCTCCGGATACATTTCATAAAAATCCTTTAATTCCCTCTTTTTTAAAATCTCCGTATGAAGTCTGGCTACGCCATTAACAGAAAAGCTTGCTACAATTGCAAGATTCGCCATTCTTACCTGACCATTATATAATATAGCCATTTTTTCGACTTTTTCCTCATCTCCCGGATACATTTTCCTAATATCCATAACAAACCGTTTATTAATTTCGTCAACAATTTGATAAATTCTTGGAAGAAGCCTTGAGAATAAATCAATTGGCCACTTTTCCAGTGCTTCAGACATAATGGTGTGATTGGTATAAGCACAGGTTTTATTTGTAATCTCCCAAGCTTCTTCCCAGGATAGGCAGTATTCATCTAAAAGAATTCGCATAAGTTCAGCTACTGTTACTGTAGGATGGGTATCATTAAGCTGAAAACATACCTTCTCAGGGAGCTTTTTAATATCATCGTGCTTCTCCATATATTTGGATACTGCTCTTTGGATACTGGCTGACACAAAGAAATACTGTTGTTTTAATCTTAGTTCTTTACCTGCATAGTGATTATCATTGGGATATAGGACTTCACAAATTGTTCTGGCAAGGTTCCCCTGTTCCACTGCCTTTTGATAATCTCCCTTATCAAAGGAATCTAAATTAAAGGTATTAATAGCTTCTGCATCCCAGATTCTAAGAGTATTTACAATTTGATTTCCATACCCTACAATTGGTATATCATATGGAACCGCCTTTACCGATTGATAATCTTCCTGAATAAATCTGTCTCTTCCCTCTTCATCCCGAATCATTTTCACATATCCGCCGAATTTTACTTCTTTTGCATACTCTGGACGTTTTATTTCAAAAGGATAAGGCTCTTTTAACCACTGATCCGGGACCTCTACCTGGTAACCGTCTACTATCTTTTGCTTAAACATACCATATTTATAGCGAATACCACATCCATAAGCAGGATAACCTAAAGTAGATAAGGAATCTAAAAAACAGGCTGCCAGTCTTCCAAGTCCACCATTTCCTAAGGCTGGGTCTGGTTCTTCATCTTCTATTGTCTCTAAATCAATCCCCAATTCATCAAGAGCCTCTTTTACCTCTTTTTCAGCTTTTAAATTAATGATATTATTTCCTAACGCTCTTCCCATTAGAAACTCCATGGAGAGATAATACACTGTTTTTACATCTCTTTCTTCATATGCCTTATGAGTAGTCATCCATTGCTCTACAATGGTATTTTTCAGAGAATATGCTACGGCTTGATATAACTGCTGATTGGTAGCTTCATCTATATTTTTACGATAAAGGAGTTTTACATATTCAATTACATTTCCCTTAAATTCTTCTTTATTTAATTTTTTCATCCTAATCCTCCAAAGTTTGATACATAGAAACAATTTATTACACAATTGATAACATTATATAACAAGTATCCTATGTATTACAAGTGTAACTGAATACATTGCCAATCCTTGTCTTTATTGTTTTTAAGCATAGTAATTATAACAGTATGATTTTAATATAAATAATATCCGCTTACGCTGCCTGCTCATAACCTCATTGCTACCGCGTGGCAGCTTACAGAAGCGGAGGACTTCCCCGGTGAGGTTAAAATAAAACTTGTTAATTACTATATCTAACCGGTATTTTTAGCCATCTTATTTGTTATATAAAATAATCTATATATTCTCTTTATCTTTTTCGTTATATAAAATAATCTATATATTCTCTTTATCTTTTTGGTACTATATGGTACCTCTTATTAATAGCAGTTAATTATAATTACAAAACCTTTTAGATTTCAATTAGAATGGGCTGGAATTAATCTTGAAGTAATTGATTATGTTGGATGCATACCTGTACTTTTACGTAATGTTATGACAAAGGAGTTTTGGATATCTTATGCTATTAAGGAATCATATAATCTTTAACAGTAATAGGATTACCATAAAAATTTTGAATATCTTATATTATTAAAAAATGCGGATAATCTTTTAACTAAATGTCAGGGGGAAATTAATTTGAACTATCTTATTAGAAGACTGGAAATAAGTGAGATTGAAGATGCCCTATCCTTAGTGTGGGAAGTATTCTTAGAATATGAGGCACCCGAATATTCAGAAGATGGAATTAGAACTTTTGAAAATACAATCATTAAAAGTGTAGCGTTTAAGAATCGTTTTCTTTCTAGAGACCAAATTATGCTTGGTGCTTTTCATGAGAAAAGGCTAATTGGAGTTTTATCCATTAGTATACGTAATCATATATCGCTTCTATTTGTACATAAAGATTATCACCGAAAAGGTGTTGCAACCTCACTATTTAAGAACTTGGTAAATGAACTTAAGAATAGAGATGTTAAGAAAATTACATTAAATTCATCACGTTATGGCATTCCTTTTTATCATAAAATTGGGTTTAAAGAATTAGATATTGAGCAAGTTAGGGACGGTATTCGATATACTCCTATGGAATACCTAATTTAAGCTAAAGTAATTTTGTTATCGAAAAATAAACCATTAAATATAATCATCTTATAGAAAATGAGGTTAATTATGAATGTTGTAATGATAAATGGTTCCTTAAGAAAGGAAAGCACCTATAATATCGGCAAATTACTAATTAATAAATTAATATCAGAAAAAGACACGTTAAAAGAGTTTTTTCTTCCAAGAGACTTGCCAAAGTTTTGTTGTGGTTGTAATACCTGCTTTACAAAAAGCGAAGAAAATTGCCCTCATTATGAATATACCAGCATATTAACAAAGGCTATGGATGAGGCAGATTTTTTAGTATTTACTACTCCTGTCTATGTATATCATACGTCCGGTCAAATGAAAACCTTCTTGGATCACTATGGATATAGATGGATGGTACATCGTCCAAGCGGCGTCATGTTTAAAAAGGTTGCTGTTATAATATCAACTGCCGCTGGTGGTGGTATGAAATCTACCAATAAAGATATTAAAGATAGCTTAGACTTTTGGGGAGTTGGAAAGACTTATCCATATGGCAAAGGTGTCGCCGCCATATCATGGGATGGTGTTTCTAATAAAAAGAAGCAAAGAATAAACCTTGATATAGATTCCTTAGCCAGAAAAGTTAGAAATAGAATAAGTAATCCTCATCCATCTATAAAAGTAAAATCTATTTTTTATATTATGAGGATGATGCAAAAAAAAGTCGGGTTTAATAAACCAGATGTGGATTATTGGAACGCACAAGGATGGCTTGGGAAAGTACGCCCTTGGAGATAATGATTATTTTCTTTTTTGTTATTTTGTGGATAACTATATAATGAAATAAATTTTCATCTACAATCATATGTGCAAGGCAAGGCAATGGAAAATCAAAAAAGAACGCATCTTTATTTTTATCAAGGCTCACTAAATTCTTATAAAATAAAGCATTATCTTATTTCCATACGCAGCTTTGCCCTCATAACCTAAATTGACCTTAGAGAGTAGGCATGGGA
>CALDJN010000090.1 GCA_937901695.1 uncultured Anaerocolumna sp. | reverse complement strand
GCGCAGGAAAAAGCAGAAGGACCTTCAGCAACTGATAAAACTCAGGAAAAAGCAGGGGAATCTGCAGCAATAGATAAAGCGCAGGAAAAAGCAGAAGAATCTGCTGCAACAGACAAGACTCAGGAAAAAGCAGAAGAACCTTCAGCAACTGATAAAGCTCAAGAAAAAGCCGAGGAATCTTCTACTAATGATAGTGGCAAGGAAGATACATCTGATAAGAAGGATGAAGAAAAGAATACCATTTATTATGTTACCAATGAACAACAACAGAGCCAGTACATTAACATGTTTAAAGAAGAAGGCATTGATGCTCTTATCTTAACTCATAATATTGACCAGCCATTTATCACTCAATTAGAGCAACATGAAAAGACATATCATTTCCAAAGAATTGATGCTGATATTACTGATAGTTTTAAAGAGGATAACAATGAAGAGGCTTTAAAAGCTCAAAATGATAAGCTATCCGAGTTATTCCGAAAGGTTTTAAACAAAGATAAACTAGAAGTTAAAGTCATGAAACTTAAGAATGACAAAGTTTCCTCTATGATAACTCTTTCTGAAGAAGGAAGAAGAATGAAGGAAATGATGAGAATGTATAACATGTATGGAATGGACCCTAACATGTTTGGAAATGATGAAACTCTGGTATTAAATGCAAACAATAAGTTGGTACAGTACATTTTTGAAAATGCAGACAGTGAAAACATTCCAATGATTTGTGAGCAGTTGTATGACTTGGCAATGATAAGTAATAAACCACTAGAGGCAGAGGCAATGACTAAGTTTATTTCAAGAAGTAATGAAATCATGATGCTTTTGACAAAATAATCTGACTCTGTTATTACGCCCTATGAAAACCATGGGTATGAATTCACAATATAATATTTGTTTTTGATATGGGAGAGGTAAGTCCTAATGTTAATGACATTGGGATTTAGCCTCTCCTATTTTATGCTTAATGAAAATATATTTGCAAATCTCTTAAAAATACCTTTTCAAATATATTAAATTATGCTATGATTGGTAGTAATAAAAACTATATTACATAGTAAATAATATAGAATGATGTAGTCATTTTTTCTATTATATGACAATTATTATGAATAATACAATTACAATTCGATATATGTAAGTATTAATATATGGTGAAGCTATTCAATAATAACATTAGGAGGAAATTAATATGGCTTATAAAATAATTGGAGATAGCTGTACTGATTTAACAATTGATTTGAAAAATAGGATGCATGTACAAATAGTACCCCTATCCATTCATGTAGATGATGAGATTATATTTGATGATGAAACATTTAACCAAGAGGAATTTTTAAGTAAAATGGAAAAAAGCTCAAACTGTCCTAAATCTTCTTGTCCTTCTCCAGATACCTATATGAAATTATATGAAGGGGATGAGGATGTATATGTAGTAACATTATCCTCTAATCTAAGTGGTTCTTATAATAGTGCTGAACTTGCAAAAAAGCTATACTTAGATGAGAATCCAAATAAGAATATTGCAATTATTGACTCTAAAAATGCATCGGTTGGGCAAACATTAATTGTAAAGAAAATATATGAATACGCTGAAGAAGGAAAAAAATTTCATGAGATAGTTAAATTAGTAGAACAATATCGAGATGGGCAAAAAACCAAATTTGTTTTAGAAAATCTTGATACTTTACGTAAAAATGGAAGATTAAACAGTCTGCAAGCTATCATTGTCAGCGCCCTAAATATTAAACCTGTTATGGGATCCACACCGGAAGGTACAATTTGTAAAGTAGGTCAGTCAAGAGGTATACAAAAAGCACTCAGTTTAATGGCGAAATTTATTGAAGAAGATGCTGGTAATGTAAAAGATAAAACACTTGGAATTGCTCATTGCAATAATTTTGAAAGAGCAAATTATGTAAAAGATGAAATATTAAAAAGATTACCTTTTAAAGATTTTTTAATTGTTAACACAGGTGGAATTAGTACTATGTATGCCAATCGTGGAGGGGTAATTGTAAGTTATTAGTATTGAATATTATGCTAAATGGGATTAAATTTTTAATATTCAACCTTCCATTTTTAAGTAACTTTTTCACTTTCCAAACATATATATTAGTAAAATAGAAAATTAAGGTACTAAAATGGATGATAACGAAAGGTTTAAAATAACAAGTAATGAATATGCAGATTTAATAGTGGAGAATGATCACCCTATAGTGGAAGGTATTCCCTACTCTATAAATAGGATAAATAATCAATATTCAACTATCTTTATTCCAGTTTCTAATTTTACTTATAATAGTGTATTTAAATATTCTTATGAAGCAATCCCCAAATGTTTTGGTTTACTTTCATCCGGCAATATGGGAATGGAAGAAAGCACCTCCATGATTCGAGCTTTAGAAGTCCAGCCCCTTCATGGGGAAGGTGTGTTAATTGGTATTATTGATACGGGAATTGATTATACCAATCCACTGTTTTTAGATGGGAACAAATCAACCAGAATTACCTCTATATGGGATCAAACTATAGAGAGTGGGAGATATCCTAATGAATTATACTATGGTACTGAGTACTCGAGGGATGAGATTAATAATGCCCTATCAAATGAAAATCCACATTCTATTGTACCTAGTATAGATGAAATTGGACATGGGACAATGTTAGCAGGAATTGCAGGCGGATATGATCCAAACAATAGAGATTTCAGCGGAGTAGCAACTTTGTCTGAATTTGCTGTTGTAAAATTAAAACCGGCTAAGTCTTATCTAAAAGAATTCTTTTGTATACCTGAATCGGCTGTATGTTATCAAGAAAATGATATAATGATGGCTATCACTTATTTGCAACAAGTTGCAAATAACCTAAAAAGACCAATGGTAATATGTTTAGGGATTGGATCATCACAGGGACCACATCTTGGACTATGTGTCATATGTGATTATTTAATGCAGGTAAATGAAGCCATTGGCCGTTCTGTTGTAGTAGGGGCGGGAAATGAAGGAGAATCAGGACATCATTTCTTCGGTGAAGTCAATCATGATATTGGTTATCAGATAGCTGAACTTAATGTAGGTCCAAACGAATATGGATTTTCCATGGAGCTTTGGGGGGATTCTCCAAGTATATTTGGAGTCGAAATTATTGGGCCAGACGGTACTTTTATAGTCCGGATTCCTGCCACAATATTGAAACAGGATACCCTTCGCTTAGAATATGGTGAAACAGTTATATATGTAGATAATGAGGTTAGGGTACCTAGAGTAGGAGATAGTTTTATACTATTACGTTTTTGTAATCCAAAAGAAGGAGTATGGCAATTACGTATATTTGAGGAAGGTTTTATAAATATGAAATTTCATATTTGGCTTCCAATTGAAAAATTTACATCTACAGAAACCCACTTTTTAATACCAAACTCATATACTACTTTATCAATGCCTGCAAATGTAGAATGGATATTTGCCGTAGTTGCTTATAACCCTATTGATTTTAGTTTATATACAGTTTCAAGCAAGGGATTTACGAAAGCGAACCTTGTTAAACCCAATGTAGGAGCACCTGGTATGAACATTTATGCACCGAGTATAGAAGGAACTTTTATCAATGCATCTGGCACTGGAATAGCTGCAGCATATGCAGCAGGAACTGTTGCATTACTTTTAGAATGGGGAATTGTAAGAGGAAATTATACCGAAATGAGTGGAATTGACGTAAATAGATTTTTAATTAGGGGAGCCTTTAGAGATCCTAATTTAACATATCCAAATGAGGATTGGGGATATGGTATCCTTGATTTAGAAAATAGTTTAAAATTAGCAGCACTTTCAGTACCTTTAGAACGCTTTTAAAACATTTGAAGGTGCTGTTGCATAACAAAAATTATCATTACTGTGAAAGCATGTCATTGCTATGAAAAGCATGTCATTGTTATGAAAAGCATGTCATTGTTATGAAAAGCATGTCATTCTGAGCGTAGCGAAGAATCTCATTTTAATATGGGATTCTTCGCTACGCTCAGAATGACATGCTTTTCATAACAATGACATGACAGTTTGGTAACAGCCCCTCAGTGTCTTTAATAATAAAGATGAATCATGCTTTATGGGTATACTTTTTTTCTAATATAGCTAAAAGTTGATAAAGCACCGTCGCCATAATACATAATATAACGATAGACATGATTACCCAATCTAATTTAAATACTTGACTTCCATATATGATCAGGTATCCTAATCCAGCCTTTGCAGCTAGGAATTCTCCGATAATGACTCCAACCAGAGATAATCCGATATTAACCTTCATAACACTGATTAAGGAGGGAATATTACTTGGAATAATAACTTTAAATAGTATGTCTTTTTTATTGCCGCCTAATGTGCGGATTAGTTTGACTTTGTCTTCCTCCACAGTGGAAAAGTCCGTATATAAAGTAATGATGGTGCCAAATACAGCAACAGAAATTGCAGCTACGATGATGGTCTTTACATTATTACCAAGCCATACTATAAAAACAGGTGCCAATGCAGACTTGGGAAGACTGTTTAATACTACTAGATATGGCTCTAATACTTTTGCTATACTGTCATTCCACCATAATAAAGTGGCTATCAGGAATCCGATAATAATAACTAAGGCAAAGCTGATAAAGGTCTCCATTAAAGTAATTCCAATATGATAAAACACACTTCCATCAGATGCCATATTTATAAATGTTTTTATAACTCTTGAAGGGCTGCTAAAAATAAAAGAATTGATTATTTTCCCTCGAGTGGCTAATTCCCATAATACTATGAACAAAGTGATTATTAGAATTTGATAAGTTCTTATAATACGCATTTTTTTCATGTGTTTTTTAACAAAGGCTTCGTGAGAAGCGGAAAGAGCAAATTCGGTAGAAACTAATTTATTTTTATTCTTCCTCATTTCTATTTAGCTCCTTCCATATTAAATTAAAGTAATCCTTGAATTCAGGAGCACTTCTTGAACGAAAAGGAGTTTTATCTTCCACGGTTAAGTGTATAGGAATAACACGCTTTACTGTTCCTGGACGGTGGCTTAAAACTATAATTCTATCTGCCATGGATACTGCCTCTGATATATCGTGGGTAATTAATATAGCAGTTTTCTTTTCATTGCGTATAATGCTCCAAATATCATCAGATACTTCAATTCTGGTTTGATAATCTAAAGCAGAAAATGGTTCATCCAATAGTAATATATCAGGTTCTAATAATAAGGTACGTATTAAGGCGGCTCTTTGTCTCATTCCTCCGGAAAGTTCAGATGGCTTCGCATTTTTAAAGGTAATTAGCCCATAAGTAGTTAACATATCGTTAATCAACATATAACTCTGATCTGTCAGTTTATGTTGAATCTCCAGACCTAAAGTAAGGTTCCTAAGAGTGGAGCGCCATTCTAACAAATGATCCTTTTGTAACATATACCCAATATTTTTTCCAGATGATTTAATATCTTTACCATTTATATAGATATCCCCACTGTCAGGAGTAATTAATCCGGCAATCAGCGATAGAAGAGTCGATTTTCCACATCCACTAGGTCCCACGATTGCAAGAAATTCGCCTTCATTTACATAAAGAGAGACGTCATCTAAAGCAGGAGTTTCACTATCAAGATTATGGTAGTTATAACTAACGTGGTCAATTCTTAAAAGTTCTCCCATATATTCCTCCATATTAAGTTATATAGTATTATATGAAGGCAAAATTGATAGGTTACTTTCCTAAAAATATAAACATATTGATTCAGTTATAAAAATAATATAAAAAGTATATAAAAAAAATATAAGATAATAGTGGCTAAATGATGCTAAATCAGTTAAAATGTAATTACAAGACATTAATTCTAATATTTTGTCACAAAGCCGGTCTAAATATCGGATAGTCTTTTACAATAGTAATATGTAAAAAATAAAGAAGGAGAAGTTATATAATGAGAGATTTTGTTATTACTGCAGACTCTAATTGTGATTTGTTACCTGAATACATAAAAGAAAATAAGATTGGAATTATACCTCATTATTATGATTTAGAAGGTGTTACCTATGGAGATGAAATAATAACAAATAAATACAATACAAAGAAAGGGCATTTACAAAATAGAAAAATGTCATTCTAAACCGACATTATTCCATTATGTAAATGCCCCACCTTTTTACTTTAGAGTTTTATTAAGCTGGAAATGGGATTTGAACCCACGACTTCCTCATTACGAGTGAGGTACTCTGCCAACTGAGTTATTCCAGCAAACTATTTTAAGAATATCCCTATAAGGATAAACAAAGTCGAGGTGACGGGATTCGAACCCACGGCCTCTGCGTCCCGAACGCAGCGCTCTACCATCTGAGCCACACCTCGGTATGGAATAAACTTAATGTAGTAATTCACAATTATTTTATGATGCCCACATATTATCCTACTTTTCTTAAAACAAGTCAAGACTTTCTTGCTGAAAACTTTTTTTTTGGAATTTAAGAATTTAAGGGGCTGTTACAAAACTGTATTTGCTATGAAAGCATGCATTGCTTTGAAAGTATGTCATTGCTATGAAAGTATGTCATTCTGAGCAAGAATTCAACGAAGTTGAATTCGCGAAGAATCTCATTTTAAAGGGAGATTC
>CALDJN010000089.1 GCA_937901695.1 uncultured Anaerocolumna sp. | reverse complement strand
TATAGTGTTCTTACCTACATTTATATTGTATATATTACTATCAAAAAGAATTATTGTTGGTGTAACAGGTGGCGGAATAAAAGGTTAAGGAAGCTGGGATGCCAGGCTGAACTGTAACAGATTATTGCAAAATTGCCAATATATTCTCCAGTCCTAGTTGCATTTTGAAGAATTCATAGGTATAATAAAATCAAATCAACTAATTGAGTTTGAGTTAATTGAATTTATTGTACTCGAATAGTGAAATGGGGTATAAGAAATGGCACAGTTTACGCAAAAAGCAATTATAGAGACCTTTTTGGAGATGCTTGAAGAAAAATCATTTGATAAAATAACAGTATCAAGTATTGTGGCAAAGTGCGGAATCAGCACCAACACCTTTTACTATCATTTTCGTGATATTTATGATTTACTGGATACCTGGTTACAGGAACAAAAAGAAAGGTACATTAGTAGTGCTGAAGAGAATAATGATTGGCAGAATATGCTTAAGGAAATGTTACAAGACATGAAGAAACATCAGAAGATTGTTAACCATATTTGTGATTCCTTGTTACGAGATCGTTTGGAACGGTATATGTTTGAAACAACAGATGCAACTATCTATAATCTTGTTTGTCACGAAGTGGGGGACAGAAATATTCCAGAGGACAGATTAAGGGATATAGCTGATTTTTGCAGGTATGCATTCCTTGGTTTTATCTTAAAATATATCTGGAGCCATATGAGCTTTGATATAGAGGAATCGGTTGACAGACTTAGCGTGCTGTTTGAAGGATTTATTCATCAGGCAATTGAAGGTTGTACTGAAATGACAACAGAAACAGATTAAATTAGGATAAATCGGTTGAACCCTCCTAAAATAGTAGAATGAAAGCAGTCTCTCCTAAAATTGGGGAGACTGCTTTTTTCCATAGTGGTAAAAGCAGAAAGGATGAAATAGAATAGTAGTAACAAAGCCGGTAAGGCAAATACCAAAGGAGGGTTTACTAATGAACATATCAGATAAGATGAAAGGTTTTGCAATGAAACAGCTTTATGGTTATCTAGACAAGGATCCGGATAAAAATATTCCAAAAGTACTTGACTGGTTTGAAAAGTATGACAAAGATGGTGGTATAAAGGATCAGGTACGAGGAATCAAAAAAGCCATTAGCAATCCGAATAACAACTGGTCAAAGCTATTTAAGAGTCTCTGGACGGATATTGACGACGAGCAGCGCAGAGTGCTGGCAGAAAATATAGTCATTAAGGGGTCTATGATTGGAACTCCATATTCCATGAAACTACAGGATAAGTATCAATGTAATATTCCTTGGGCGATTCTTATGGATCCTACATCTGCATGTAACCTTCATTGTACTGGCTGCTGGGCTGCAGAATATGGCAACAAGCTGAATCTAAGCTTTGAACAGCTGGATAACATTATTTGTCAGGGTAAAGAACTTGGAACTTACGTGTACATCTACTCTGGTGGAGAACCACTTGTACG
>CALDJN010000088.1 GCA_937901695.1 uncultured Anaerocolumna sp. | reverse complement strand
TATGAAACAAGAACCAGGTCAATTATTGTGGAGCGCAAAGCGGGCATGGGAGTTTACTTAATAATGCCGATTTCCTTGAAATATTTAGCAGCACCCGGGTGAAGTTCTGCACTGGTACTTGCTGCTGTTTCTGGGTTAATCTCAGCACATACGATATGAGAATTACGATACTCTTCTACATTTTCAAGTGCCTGCTTAACAAACTCATATACAACATCTTCAGGAACGTCTTTGTTTACAAATATTTCTGTCATAATTTTAAATGTATTAATATCTTTATCTGTGCCCTTATATGTTCCGGCAGGAATCTTATAAGGAATATAATATGACTTTTCAGACGCAATTTTATCTATAATTTTTTGGTCTACGTCAACTAATGTTACATTACCTGTTGAAGTAGCGCTAATCATAGCTGCTGTAGGAACACCTGCAACAAAGAAAGTTGCATCAATTTCCCCATCCGTAAGTTTTTGAAGACCTTCATCAAATGATAAATAATATGGAGTAATATCTTTCTCCGGATCAATGCCATATTCCATCAGGATTGTTTTTGACATTTCTGTAATTGTTGTACTTGGCGGTCCAAGACATACTTTTTTACCTTTTAAATCACCATAAGTTTCAATTCCAGAGCTTTTCATTGCAGCAATTTGGCCTGCACTCATGTAAAGTGACATAACACCTGCAATATTTTGTACCCCGGACTTTTCATACATATTTGTTCCGGTAGCTGCAAAATATACACCATCTGCATTTGAGAATCCCATTTGGATATCTCCGGTATTGGTAAGGTTAATATTTTCTACAGATCCTTTTGAAGGCTGTGCAATTACATTTAATGTTTCTGAATGATTATTTATTGCGGAAGCTAAAGCTGCTGCCACTACATAATAAGTACCAGCTGTGCCACCAGTTCCAATTACGATATCCGTTTTTTTACCTGGTTTTGTTCCAGAGGTTGTTTCTCCATTTTTATTTCCATTGTCAGTTGACTTTGAACATCCTGTAAAAATCATGGATACTGACAGTATACTTACTAATATTAAACTTAATATTTTTTTCTTCATATAAGCGCCCTTTCTTACATAATAGTATAGTCAAAGAGGATATTCCCACTTGCCTGCAGGCAAGTTTATCCGCTTATGCCACATGCTCATAACCTCATTCATGTAACTATCTAATATTAGTTAACATTTCAGCCACCCAGGTTGGAGCTATATTAGGCAGCTCCTTTCCCTGTTCCCTACATCTGGCATATTCTTCGATAGTTTCACGACGTTTTATTTCGTAATCATTTTTTTTCTCAGCCTTCTCAAGAACCTCAAGAATACGATCTCTTGGTATTACCGTTACTCCGTCATAATCTCCCATTACTAAATCTCCCGGATTAACAGTAATCCCACCACAAGTAATGGGAACATTGATTTTGCCAGGTCCTTTTTTAGATGGAGAGCGTTGCATAATGCCCCTGCTGAATACTGGCAGCTCAAGTTCTTTTAACCCTTCTTTATCTCTGACAAAACCATCAATTACTATCCCGTTAAACCCAATGGCTTTTGCTGCCGAAGTCATTAAATCTCCCATGTAAGTTCTTTCTGTATAACCTTTGCCATCAACAACTAACGCATAACCTGGTTTTCCTTGATAGATTGCAACATGGATTGGAAAATTGTCTCCGTCTTCTGTTTCAACAGTACATGCTGTTCCAATCATACGCATAGAAGATTCAACAGGCATTATGCCACCATCCATGCAACCATTTCTGATGATTCCAATACTCTCCATTCCATCACAGAGCTGGGCAGTACTAAGAGCTGATACGCGCTTAATAATGTCATCAGAAATTAACTCCGGAAGTGAATTATAATTTTTCATTTAATTGCCTCCTATTAGTATAACTCTGGTCCGACTACCGGAAAATAATTTGCAAAACTCTCGGCATATTTATATGTATTATTACCGGATATTCTTCTCGCATGATTTCCACGCATAAATGCACGCTGTGTATAATATTCGATTAAATGGCTTTGTGCCTTAAAGCATTGCATTGCAGCTACTTTCTGTTCGTATACATCTGTAATGTCGATAAAACTTCCGGGTTTATAATCGCTTAACTCTGTTTGATGTGGCTCAAATCCAAATATTCTCATTTGTTTTGTAGTGTTTGTTCCTTCTATTTTCACGCCATTTGAATTAGACATAACGCTGCATCGGAATGCAAAATCACTTACTTGATTATGATCTGGATTCAGAATATCAAAACGATCATGAGTTAATATAATGTCCGGCTGAGTTTCTCTGATTTTACGTACCAAACGTTCCTCTAATTCCCTATTAAATTCCATTGGGTAATCTTCCAGATCCCAAAATTCAATGTTTTTAACTCCTAAAATCTCAGCGGCTGCCATTGTTTCACCTTTGCGGATTTCCTTAACGGATTCTGCTGTTGCGTTGGGTTGCTTCCATAAATCATTGGATTCTCCGCGAACACCAAAGCTAAGAACAACGATGCTTACTTCAGCCCCTTCTTTTATATATTTTGCAATGGTACCGCCTGAGCGCCATACATAATCAGCTGCATGGGCACTAATAACTAGCATCTTCTTTCCTGATATCATAATAGCCTCGATTCTGGCGCTTTAACGCCCTTTCATAATTATAAATTTAGCTTTACAGATATTATTAACCAACTAATACGCTAGGGTTATCTACTGTCATCTTACGAATTTCACCTTCTGAAAATCCATTTTCATATAATCTGGTTGCGAAGTCTAACAAACCTTCGTCTGGATATACGGCTGTTTTCTGTCCCAGATCTGTGCTTAATATAACTTTATCTGCTCCAAGTGCTTTAATCTGTTCTAAAGTGACACTAAAGTCAATCTTGCCGGTAGCATATGTTGTATAGCAGTGTTCCATATATGCGCCATATTTTGCAAGTTCCTTCTGCTCATCAATAGTGTAGAAAGTTGTAGGGAAATCAACATGGGTAATAATAATCTTTTCTACCTTACGTTCATGAGCTGCTTTCACTAATGCAAATGTTTCCTCATGGGAAGAATGGCTGGTTGCAAGAATAATATTGTTCTTGGCAATTACATCTATGACATCATATACTTCATCTTTTAATTTACCATTCTCATTTAATAATTTAATCGTTGGGGTATGAATCCCATCTTCTTTTAATTGAATTATAATCTGAGCCCAGTATGGAAGTTTCTTATTCGGGTCACCATTAAAAACATGGGATAATTCATATTCTGAATCACAAGTTGGAAACCATACTATCTTAGCCCCTGCACGTGCTGCCATCTCAACAGCAGTGGGATTGACTCCTCCTACTGAACTGTTTAGCGTAATTGCTCCCAATGCATGGCAATTTGGATACATCTTATTTATCAGTGCCGCACGTTCTGCAGTGCAGAAATAATGAGATTTAATTGCATAGCCTGCCATACCTGCGTCAATAATTCTCTGTACCATCTCAATATCATCCATCTTACGTGGAAGAACATCTGGTGCTGAATGAACATGTAAATCATAAGCACCTTTTATAAGGTCTTTCATTTTATTTCTCCTTTCTTTATCTAAATATTGCCAAACCTTGTAGTATTCGCTTTGTAATATTGGTTTTGCAATATTGGTTTTAGAATATTTGCTTCGCAACATTCGTTTTGCGATATTGGTTTTAGAATATTTGTTTTGCAATATTTATTTTTCGTTTCGCAATATTCGTTTTAGAATATTCGCTTTAGAATATTCGTTTTGCAATATTTGTTTTACAATATTGGTTTTGCAATATTCGTTTTGCCGTTTTGCAATATTCGTTTTAGAATATTCGCTTTAGAATATTCGTTTTGCAATATTTGTTTTACAATATTGGTTTTGCAATATTCGTTTTGCCGTTTTGCAATATTCATTTTTCGTTTCGCAATATTCGTTTTGCAATACTCTCTCTTAGCTTTTCAATATTGTTCAACAATTTTGTTGTCAAGTGATGGTTTCAGTATATCATGGGTAAATATCCATGTCAATTAAAATATTAAGGATATTATATACTTTGTTGAATACTTATATATTTATTCGGTTTATATTGTGCACTATGCTTAATTATTATATGATTTTAATAATTTTTGATAATTATTGCGATTTAATTATCCATATTCTTACTTGACAAATACAGTCTTATTATTATATAATTATTAGTATTGATTAACAATATTGTATGATTCTATTTGCCAATATAAATAGAATTATCTTGCTTTAAGTTTATAGGTTTATTAATAAATATCATTTTTATCGACAGAGGAGAAGTATATGGCAAATCAAACAACTGAAGTTTATAATTCAATAAAGAATAAAATAGTAAAAGGGGAATATTTTCCTTCGGAAAGCCTTCCGGAGCAGGAACTTTCTAATCAATATGGTGTCAGCAGGAATACGATAAAAAAAGTCCTACTAATGCTGGAAAAAGAACGGCTTGTTTCAATTGAATTGAATAAGGGTGCTAAAGTACGCTCTTATTCTTTAAGTGAAGTGCTGGAATTCTTAGAACTAAGAGCTTGTCTTGAAGGATTTATAACAAGGAAAGCAGTCCCTGTGATTACGGAGGAACAGATTAATGAATTAGGTAAAATACTTAAGATTATGAAAGAACATTATAATAACCAGCAGCTTTTATTATATTCTCAGAATAATCTACTGTTCCATAATATTATCTATGCAGCTTGTCCAAATAAAACCGCTGTAGAGTTAACTACGAATTTGAAAAACCAGATGAGTAAATATAACACGAAAACCATTTTAATTCCGGGTCGGGACAGCCAATCCTTTGCAGAGCATTCGGCTATATATGATGCCATAAAAAACAGGGACCCTGAATTGGCAGAATCCCTGATGGTTAGACATATCAGTAATGTTAGAAAAACATTTGAGGAAAACTATACTTTATTGTTTTAGAAGGCAAGGGTATATTGTCATTCTGAGAGTGGTTTTTTACTCGAAGAATCTGCCATTCTGGGGCGGAGAACCTGTCATTCCTGCGAAAGCGTGTCATTGTGTAGGCGTCTCATTCTGGGCGGGGGACCTGTCATTCTGAGCCGAAGCGCGTGTCATTCTGAGCGAAGCGAAGAATCTCATAGCCTAAATGGGATTTTTCGCTATACTCAGAATGACACACTTTCGTTGCGATGGGATTCTTCGCTGCGCCCAGAATGACACACTTTCGTGGCGACGGGATTCTTCGCTGCGCTCAGAATGACACGCTTTCGTGACGATAGGATTCTTCGCTTCGCTTAGAATGACAAGCTTTTTCCTTATCTAGCTAAATTATATATAGCTATAATATCTTCTTTAGTCAATTGAATATAAGATTCTACTGTTTTTTCTCCCTTATTGGTTGATTTATCAGCGATTTTCTCATAATCTTTTGGCTCAATTCCAAGTTCCTTCATGGTAGTAGGCATACCAATCTGCCTAAAATAATTCTTCATAGTCTCAATGCCTGCCAATGCGGTCTTTTCGGGATGATCATAATCCATCTCTACTCCCCATATTCTGGCTGCAAATTGACTAAACTTTCGTATGTCATGTTTATATATGTAGGTTGCCCACGCTGGGAATATAACCGATAAACCGGCTCCATGTGCAACATGGTCAAAGACACCACTGATATCATGTTCTATCATGTGTGCAGGGAAATAAGTCTTCTTTCCACATCCAGTTAGTCCATTATGTGAAAGGCTGGAAGCCCACATTAATGTTGCTCTGGCTTCATAATTATCTGGCTCTTTAATAGCAACCAGCCCGGCATTCTTAACCGAAACAATGATTCCTTCTGAGATACGGTCAATGAGATCATTATCTTCATCAATGGTAAAATAGCGTTCAAAGGTATGCATCATAGTATCTACAATACCACATCCTGTTTGAAACTTATTCACCGTATAAGTTAGTTCCGGATTCATAAAAGTAACTATAGGTCTTAATAAGTCATGGTCTAAGCTTCTCTTTAAATGTACCTCCGGATTTGAAACTACATGGGAATTACTCATTTCACTACCTGCTGCTGCAAGCGTTAGAACAACTCCTATAGGAAATTGTTTGGTAGGCATTGTTTGTGTCGAAATCATATCCCATGGATCCATATTATTTGCCAGTCCCATGGATATGCTTTTTGCAGAATCAATAACGCTTCCACCGCCTACTGCTAAGATAAAATCTACCTCTTCCTGCTTACAGAATTTAATTCCTTCGCGAATTAACCCTATTTTAGGATTTGGTTCTACTCCCCCAAGTTCTGCATAAGCCAAACCTGCATCATAAAGTGACTTAGCAATTCTATCAAATAAACCTGTTTTTTTAATACTGCCTCCGCCATAATGAATCAATATCTTTTTGTAACCATATTCCTTCAGGACTTCACCTACTTTGCTTTCTGCATCATTTCCAAAGAATACTTTTGTAGGTGTAAAATACATAAAATTATACATAACACAACCTCCTTTAAATGTATTGGCTTCTTTCTGGTTAATAAAATTTCCTACTATATCTGTCAGTGCTTTTCTTCCAGACAAGGTGCCAAAATCAATCCAATGGTATATATCTTTTAAAAACAAGGTATTACCCCTATCGTTACGGTTCAGCCTGTGGCATCCCATTATCTTCCATTCTCATAATTGTCATATAATATAATTGATTTTCTTTTACATTTATATTAAACTCAAAGGGTGGTTTATTTAAAAACCTCATGAAAGGAGTGCAATTACTATGAATATTAGGGAAATAGCTAAAATAGCCGGTGTATCACCTGCAGCTGTATCTCTTGTAATAAATAATAAAAAAGGTGTAGGGGCTGAAACACGAAAACATATAATATCTGTTTTAGAAGAGTATAGTTATACGCTTCCCAAAAAGATAAATAAAGCTCCCAAACATATACTTTTTATAAAATATATTAAAAATGGTATGATTGTAGAAGAAAATACAGGATTTATTTCTTCCATCATGGATTCCATAGAAAATGACTGCCGCAGCCAAGGATATGATCTTAGTATCATAATATCAGAAAATAATTTGGAGAATACTCTTTCTCATATTAATTATAGTAATTACCAAGGCTTAATCTTTTTAGGAACAGAACTGGAAGCCTGCACATATCCCCTTCTAGAGAAGATTCCCATACCATTTCTTGTAATAGATAATGTAATGCCAAATTTCAATTGTAACTGTGTTGTTATGGATAATAAAGAAATCGTTTATCAAGCGTTATCTTATCTGGCTTCCCTTGGACATAAGGATATTGCATATTTTCGAAGTAATATGAGCATTCAAAACTTTATAGAACGTTCCGAAGCATTTTATGATTCATGCAATAAATTAAACCTTAATTTTAACCCTGACAATGAATTTTATTTAACGCCAACCTTATTAGGTGCTTATAATAGTATGAAATCTTATCTGGAAAAAGGTGTCCAAATGCCCAGTTGTGCATTTGCAGACAACGATACAATAGCTATCGGTGCAATAAAAGCATTAAAAGAATATCATTACAAAATACCAAATGATATCTCTATTATCGGCTTTGATGATATTCACTTTTCGGCTATTAATTCACCTTCCCTCACCACTATGAATGTACCTAAAAAATTAATAGGAAGTATAGCGCTAAGTCACTTACTTAATTCCATCGAAGATTCATCCAGTAACTCCATTAAAACCCACGTTGGAGCCACCTTAGTCGTTCGCCATAGCACTCGTGAGTATGATATGAATAAAGATTGATTATGTCATTCTGAGCCGCAGGCGAAGAATCTAAATGGCATTATGAACCGAAGGTGAAGAATCTATATGTCATTCCGAACCGCAGGTGAAGAATCTGGGTGTCATTCTGAACCGAAGGTGAAGAATCTAGGTGTCATTCTGAACCGAAGGTGAAGAATCTAGGTATCATTCTGAACCGAAGGTGAAGAATCTGGGTGGCATTCCGAACCGCAGGTGAAGAATCTAAATGGCATTCCGGACCGAAGGCGAAGAATCTAGGTGGCATTCTGAACCATAGGTGAAGAATCCGAATGGCATTCTGAATCCAAGGTGAAGAATCTGGGTGGCATTCTGAATCCAAGGTGAAGAATCCGAATGGGATTCTTCGCCTTTGGCTCAGAATGACATAATATTTCAGAATAACATAATATTCACAATGGCAGAATATTCACAATGACAGAATATTCATAATGACAGAATACCCCAGAATAGCATAATATTCACAATAACCTTTTCATCCTACCACAGTCTTTTCAAATGCCTTCATAATAAGCATGGCTACAGCAGCTCCTGGATCTTCTAATGTTCTAGAGGCTTCGCCTCTGGTTGCTGCTCTTCCGTGTACAGCAATCATGTTAGTCGTATTCTTAAATCCTTCTTCTGCTGCTACTCTGGCTTTTGTCGCTGCAACAGGCAGTAATTCTCCAGCATTTAATGCCTCTTTTAATGCTTTTACTGCAGGATCCAAACCATCTAAGAACGTTTTATCACCCACTTTAGCTTTTCCTCGGTTGGCTACACCTTCTAAATAAGCTCCGAATATGTCTGCAATATCCATATCCGTTAATTCTGTTTTGCCTTTTAGTACTTTTCCTGCCTGCATGAAACCGGAAGCCATAAGAGTACCCATCGTAGACGGAACTGCAGTAGACATAGCTTTACCGGCATTGTATAAGATTTTTCCTATATCCGGTTCTTCACTGTCTAAGACAGCCTTATAAGCTGCAACAAATCCGTCACTCATGGTAAGACCTAAATCTCCATCACCAACTATGCTGTCAAGATTGATAAGATAATCCCTATTTCCCACCATGATATCCTGAATCTCTTTTAACAGTCTGATTATATATGTTCTATTCATTGTCTTCTCCTTGTAAAGTAATCCAGCATGTCTTGTATGAACTGAGTCTGATTATATATGTTCTATCCATTGTCTTTTCCCCTATAATTGAACGAAGAATGGTGTCTGTGCCGGTGCATCAAGGTAACCTTTTAGTTCTTCATCCAGTTTTAATAAGGAAATTGAGAAGCCTGCCATCTCAAGAGATGTAGCATATTCTCCAACATAATATCTATAAACTTTTATTCCTTTACCCTTTAAATACTGATTAATTCTTCTTGTTACAATATACTGCTCATCTAAAGGTGTGGCACCAAGACCATTTACAAGAACTGCAACCTCATCACTATTTACATAAGGAATATCATTAACGATTTTTTCTAACATTTCGTCAACAATCTGATCAGCAGGTTCTAATTTTCCACGTCTGATTCCTGTTTCACCGTGAATACCCATACCGATTTCCATTTCATCTTCTTCAATGGTAAATCCAGGCTTTCCTACACGAGGCACAACACATGGAGTTAAAGCAACGCCCATAGTTCTTACATTATTTGCTGCCTTTTCAGCTACACGTTTAACTTCATCCAAATTAAGCATGGCATCTGCTGCTCCACCAGCACATTTATATACGAAAAAGATACCTGCAACACCTCTTCTGGTGTTCTTTTCGCCTTCTTTGGAAGGTCCTGCAGACGCAACATCTTCTCCAGCTACAACACTTTCAACTCGAATGTCTTCCTCAAAATCTGCCATCTCTGCAGCCATATCAAAATTAAATATGTCTCCGTTGTAATTGCCGTATATATATAATACGCCTGCGCCGGAATCAATTGCCTTAGTAACTGCTAACATCTGTTCCGCACTTGGTGACTGGAATACATCTCCTACTGAACATCCATCAAGCATACCTTTTCCTACATAACCTAAGAATAAAGGCAGATGTCCGGAACCACCACCTGTTGCGATTCCTACTTTACCTTCCTTTTTATTAGCTGTTACTAAACAGCGAAGATCATCATTGGTGTAAGTGATTAGGTCCGGATGGGCAATATATAAGCCCTCCAACATTTCATTTACGTAATTTTCTGGTTGATTAATTATTTTCTTCATATTATGTCTCCTTATATTTATGCATTATTATAGTTGAATCTCAAATTGTTCTTCCGGACCATATTCCACAACGGTACAATCATTGAAATAGGTACGTTCCGGTAAAGTTATCAGTACATGAACTTTGTCCTTATGGATTGGCAATGCTGCCATATGCCATACTCCGGTATTAAGCATTACAAAAGTGCCCTTAGGTACGATAAATGCTTCCGTAAGTTCAGGTACAGGCTCTTTGGAAGGTGGTGCCACATGAATGACTACATCATCATCCAAAGGCAGAATTCCTTCTGCTGTTTTATTATGATATTCTACTGCTGTTATTATCATCTGTTCCGGCTTATCGGAAACCAAAGCAGAGAATGCAAAAGGCATCTTGCCCGATACATGAAATAGAACTCTGTCAAAATAAAAGGTTCCCAAATGATTGCCCTCAGGTTCTATCATGTTAGAAAATGTTCCATAAAGAGAAAAATTCTCTTTGGTAATTGGTTTTGCTTTAATGATTCTCATAATAATCCTCCATTCTGACACCTTAGTACCTAATTTGCTAACTGCTTTTTCTCTAAGAAGTGGGCTCTTACCATAATAGCCAGTAAAAGTACGCCCCATACAAAGGTCTTAATAAATGAATTAACTCTTAATATATTAAATGCACTTGAAATTAACTGTAACACTATAATTGCAAGTGTAACACCACTAACTTTACCATACCCTCCATTAGGGTTGGTTCCACCTAATACTACAATTAATAAAGTTAATAAAGTATAGGATGTTCCATAATCTGATTTGGCTGAATTATAATGAGAAGCCATAATAATTCCTCCAATACTGCCTAGCAGCCCGGATATTCCATAGGTACAAATGGTAACTTTAAAATTATTGATGCCGGAATATCTGGAAGCGGTAGAATTAGTACCCATAAATCTTACGTACTGACCGTATTTTGTAGAATTTAATAAGTAACTTACAAAAACCACAACCAGTATAAATATAATGAGAGCGATTGGAATACCAAGTAAGGTTCCATTACCAATCACGCTAAAAGCAGGCGGCAGTCCGATTAATGCAGGACCTTTTGTAATTAACAACCCTAAACCTGTATATAGCTGGAGACCACAAAGAGTAACAAGCATTGGCGGAATCTGCAAATATCCGATTAATAATCCATTAAATATACCGCATAGGGAACCAACAAGGATTGCTGCAATGATACCTATAAAGATGGACATAACGCTTCCACCCATTTCTATCATTACAAAGGAACCAACTATGCCGGAGAGATTTGCAATACCTACCAAGGACAAATCAATGCCACCGGATATCATAGCTAAAAGCATACCCATGGCAAGAATACCAAACTCAGAAAATTGAATGCCCATTCCTTGAAGGTTTGTCACACTTAAGAAAGTTTTTGGCGCCAGAATACTCATTACTGCAAAAATTATTACTATGATACTAAAAAGTGTAGTTGAATTACGATCAATACCTTTTAACGATGTTTTTATCTTATTCATATTAACTCCCATCCGCATGCTTTAGCATGCATAAAATCAGGATGTTGAAAAATTGCCTTCTATTTTTCAACTGAACTCCCATCTGCATGCTTTAACACGCATAAAATCATGATGTTGAAATTGCTGATTGAAAAGCAACATTTTCTCAACCTACCCTTAAATCTTGGCACTATTAGCAATTTTTTTAGCCCTTATAGAGGTAATTGCTGTACCGATAACTATGATTAAACCAACAACGAAGGTTTGAAAATGTGCTGGAATCCCAAGCATAATTAAGTTATTTTGAACAAGTGTAATCAAACATACACCAAGAAAAGTACCAAATACGGATCCATGTCCTCCGGTAATTCTGGTTCCACCAATGACAACTGCTGCAATAACCATCATTTCACTGCCCATAAGAACCTGAGGACTTGCCTGCCTCATTAAAATCATATAGGTGATTCCGCCGATTCCTGCAAGACAGCCGGAAGTCATATAAGTAATAAACTGTATTTTTGTAACATTAAAGCCTGCAATTCTTGCTGCATTACTATCCCCACCGATTGCATAAACACCTCTGCCTAACATAGTGTGCTTCAATATAATATGGGCTCCTATACAAATCACAACAGGAATAATTGCAAGTATGGTTAGAGAATATTTAATTCCATTTCCACTTGTATATGTAAATAAAAATAATTGTGATAGCTTATCTACTTTCTCTGGGATATTGGATATCTCTTTGGTACCCAGGAACGCAAGAGTCCAACCGCTTACTGCACTGCTTACACCTAAAGTGGCAATTAAGGGCAATATCTTTACCTTTGCTATTAGTATGGCATTGATAAGTCCAAATCCGGTTCCTATAAGGGCTGCCATCAGGTAAGCAAATACTGGGCTATCAATGTTCAAGGCTAACATGGTCTTTATGGTTGCATAAAGAGAGATACACGCAACAGCTGGAAATGATACATCAATACCGCCAGATACGATAACAATCATTTCTGCAATTGCAAATATAAGGGTAACCAGCATAGAACGTGATAAACTGATTAAAGTTGGAACTCCGATAAATGCACTGTTTACACAGCCAATGAGTATGGAAAGACCTGCTATAATATAAATAACTATCATTTCATTGGTAGTTAAAATAGTTTTTAGTTTATTATTCATACGCCCTCTCCTCACTCACCATTTACTAGGCTGGTCAGCTTCGTTTCATCTGTATCTAAAGATTTTAACCGATTAGAGATTCTGCCATTTTTCATAACAATAATTTTATTGCAATTCTTTACAATCTCATTTGCTTCATCTGATATAATAATAATTCCCACACCTTGCTCTGCAAGATTGTGTAATATCTTATGTATATCGGCTTTAGCACCAACATCCACACCAACGGTAGGACCGTTCAGTATTAAAATCTCCGGTTCTGCATTAAGCCATTTGGCAATTACCATCTTTTGAGCATTACCCCCTGATAAAGTGCGAATCTTAGCTTTTGGAGAAGAAACCACGCATCCAATCTTTCTAATCCATTCCATAGTATCGCTTTGCATTATCGCTGTATTGACTTTACCCTTTCTCATATACTTACTTATGGAAGCAGCCACTGTGTTCTCCTGAATGGAAAGGTCTAAGAATAATCCCTGGGTTAATCTGTCTTCCGGGACATATCCTATCTTATGACGAATAGCATCATCAATGGATTTTATGTGTACCTCTTTCCCATGTAAATATACCTTACCGGATTCAGCCGGAGTAATGCCAAATAGAGCATCTGCAATCTCCCCGCGTCCTGACCCCAGAAGTCCGGTAATTCCCAAAACATCTCCTTTATATAATGTAAAACTGACATCTTCAAAGGAGCCTTTTCTGGTATAGTGCTCAACA
>CALDJN010000087.1 GCA_937901695.1 uncultured Anaerocolumna sp. | reverse complement strand
CCTATCACTCCGACTAAAAGAAAACGAAGCTTGACAGAACAAACCACTTAGGTTTGAATCCTGTCATCCAGACCAAAAAGATATAGTTTTCCGCCAAGGGGAGTTATATCTTTTTTAATATAGAAAAGTATGATAGGATAGATGCAATCTTAATCATACAGGTAAACAGAAATTTATTAGTGGAATATTAAGGAGATGGAAAAATGCAAATTAATAAAATATTAACAAGGGTATATGTGAATGATGCGGAAAAATCAATAGAATTTTATGAGGAACTTTTTCAAAAAAAAATTAACAGTAGATTTAAAATGAAAAATCCTGATTTAGAAGTTATTAACATAGATAATTTACTTATTATAGTTGGTAGGGAAGAAGAATTAGCTTCTGTACGAAATACAATGGCTACATTTTCTGTGGATTCTTTGCAAGAATATAAAGAATACTTACTAAATAGTGGTGCAACTATAATTAAAGATATTAAGAAAGTACCTACAGGATGGAATATGACTGTAAAACATAAAGATGGAATTGTTGTAGAATATGTACAACGTAATGTAAATTAGAATTTTACAAATTTTAATTTAAAGTTAAGTACTATAAAAAGTAATTTTAAGAGGTGAAATGTGGATATTAATTTTAGAAGGATAGATAAATCAAATTATAACACTTGCGTGTCTTTAAAGGTAGGAGAGCATCAAACTAACTATGTTGCAAGTAATGCATTTTCATTGGTACAAGCTGCTTATGAAGATGAATTATATCCATTAGGAATATATAATGGTGATGAAATGGTAGGATTTTTATTATATGATTATGATGAAGAATTAAAAGGATGGTCGTTTTCAAGATTTATGATTGATATTAAGTACCAACACAGGGGATTTGGTTCAAAAGCGTTAGAAAAGTTTTTAGTTTTTTTTCATGATAAATTTCCAAATGAAAATTTATATACAAGTGCAGAAATAGATAATGAAGTAGCTATTAAATTGTATGAAAAATATGGTTTTAATAAAAAGAATTTATTTGAATATAAAGTTGGCGATATTACCTATAAGGAATTTAGAATGTTGAAGGAATTATGGTAGTATATAGACAAATTCCAATTTGTCAGTAAAACCAAAGGAATACTCTCCACTTTAGAACTCTTTTTTCCACCATTATTATAAAAGGAGAATATACGATTGATAAAAAAGTATCTCAAATGAGATACTTTTTTATATTAGGAAAAGTAACGTATGCTGGACAAATCTGAATCAGTCATATTCCAAACAAGTTTAGTAGTTTTTCCATCCTTAACAATGGTACAAAAGATATTTTTGCTACTTGACTTATGAAATGCACAGTGCTAGTATTATAACATGATATAGCTTTGGATACTATGTAAGGGAGTACATGAAACTATAAGGTATTATTATAATATTAAATTGAAATTTGCGATGAATATTTGGTTAGAATCTCTTATCCAAATATTCATTGCTGAGGGAGATGAATATGGAAGATTATGTGATTAGTTGCTGTTCTACTGCAGATTTAAAAAAAGAACATTTTAAAAAAAGGGATATACGATATGTTTGCTTTCACTATGCACTTAATGGCGTTGAATATGAAGATGACTTGGGAGAATCGATTCCTTTTGAAAAATTTTATAAAGAAATGTCGTTAGGAGCTTCTACAAGAACATCCCAGGTGAATTATGAAGAATTTATTGAATATTTCACACCATTTTTAATGGATGGAAAGGATATTCTTCATGTAAGCTTATCCAGCGGTTTATCCGGTGTATTCAATTCTGCTAATTTGGCGAAAGAGACATTACAAGGCAAATTTCCAGACAGAAAGATATATATTATAGATTCTTTAGGTGCATCATCAGGCTATGGATTAATCATGGATAAGCTGGCAGATTTGCGGGATGATGGCTTGACTATTGATGAAGCATATGGGTGGATTAATGAACATAAGTTAGAGTTGCACCATTGGTTTTTTTCAACAGATCTCACCTTTTATATAAAAGGAGGAAGAATTTCAAAAGCATCTGGAATAATCGGAACAGTACTTGGTATTTGCCCGCTGCTTAATATGGACAATCTTGGAAAGCTTATACCACGATATAAAATTCGCAGTAAAGGAAAAGTTATAAAAGCCATTGTTGATAAGATGGAAGAGCATGCAGTTGACGGATTGGAGTATTCCGGAAAATGCTATATTTCTCAAGCAGGGTGTTATGATGATGCCGTAAAGGTGGCGGAGTTAGTGGAAAGTCGATTCAAAAAATTAAATGGAAAAGTAGAAATTAACGATGTAGGGACAACAATTGGAAGTCATACAGGTCCGGGAACAGTGGCATTATTCTTTTGGGGCGATAAAAGGAACAATTAGTAGGATGGATGTGATTATATGAAAAAACATATAGGAAAAGTGATAAGAATCATAACGATACCACCCCTATTGTTCTTATTACTGATTTGCTTTATTTTTTTAACGCGAAGAGAGGTGTTTCAGTCTCCGTTGGATTTGGTTGCTGCAATAATCTGTTTAGTGGTCTTACCTATATTGGCATATCCCCTTCAGCATTGGATTCCTTATTTTAGGGATAAAGGAAGAGAAGGACAGAGAAATCTTGCGATTTATATTACATCTTTAGGGTATTTTCTTGGCGCAATGTATGGTATATTAACGAATGCCACACTTATGTTACAGATGATTTTTGATGCTTATTTAATATCTGTTATTTTGCTATTAATCTTAAACAAAGTTTTTAAAATTAAGGGTAGTGGACATTCCTGTAGTATAACAGGCTGTTGCGTATTTACGTATTTTTATACGGGTATGAGCATTTACTTTATATTTATGTTAGGTATGCTGCTTCTTGTATATTGGGCTTCCCTTAGTACAAAACGGCATTCCTTTATACAATTGTTATTAGGAAGTGGTTTATGTATTATAGGATTTTATATCGCAAATTTGTTATTAGGTGTTATATGAACAATTTAACCCCATCAGAGAGGTCACTCGCTTCTGCCAAAAGTAGAAGAGGTCTGGAAGTGAAACCAGCCTCTTCTTACTATCAATTCGAATATTCCTTTTACTTTCCGCCGCATTTGAACCAATAGTTAGCATATATAAAGAAAGCTTTTCTCTTTGATATCGTCTTAATGTGACAAAAAACGACAAAATAAGTATGCTTTATGAAAAAACTTGTATTTTTTGAAAAATAATGCTTTACAGATATAGTAAAATGGTGTATGATATATCTATCATTAATTTCTAGCTTCTTAATTTCTTAAGTTTCAGTTTTTTATTCCAAATTTCATTATTAATATGGGGGTGAGTTTTGTTCTTTTATATTTTATAAGATTAATGTGAATTGTTTAAAATTTATATTACTTGGTAATAAAAGAGAATACATATAGGAAAGGGGTATATATACTTGAAAGTAGCGTTCTGGAGTAATGCAAAAGGGGGAGCTGGTGTTACCAGCAATTTAGCTTGTGTTAGCGTTGCATCAGTATTGGAATATTCACATAAAGCAATTTTATTCGAGAATCATTGTCAGAAAAATAGATTAGGAAACATCTTAAGGTATCACAGTTCTAATTATCATTTAAATGAAGAATCCAATTATAAGATAGGTCAGATAGGATTAGGTCAAGTTATTGAAGATGCGTATAAAATAGATGAGGAAGCTTCCAAAGTTTCAAGGAAAGTGGTTAATGTGATTAAAAATGCATCAATAGAAATCTTAGATAATAGCTTATACTATATTCCACCTAGTAACATAACTAATACAAGGACATTTGATTTTGATTTATATGATAAGGTAAAGCCAATATTAGAAGTATTTGAAACATTGGCAGATATTATATATATTGATACTTCTAATAAAAATAGTCTTAGTTCTAAAATCATATTAGATGAAGTCGATTTAGTCGTAGTAAATATGGTTCAAAATAGTTCTATGATACAAAGCTTCTTTGATAATTATTCTTCCATATTACACAAATGTGTATTTATTATTAGTAACTATAGGAAAAAAGCTAAGCTCAATATTAAAAAAATTTCTAAAACTCATTTAATTGAACCATCTAGTATTGCTGCCATTCCCTATAATGTTGAGTACCAAGATGCAGTTTCTCATGGGAATATCGTTGAATTCTTAATGCGCAATTATTCATGTAAGCGCAACCATCCAAACTATAGTTTTATAAAAGAAGTGAAAAAGGCTGTTGAAATGATAATGGGAAATGTTAATCTATATCATAGGGAGGAGTGCTTATGATGAGAAGAAGGCTAAAAAGAACGTCACAGCGGTATATTATTATTTCTTTGATTAGTATAATAATTATTTGTGCCGCATTTCTATTAGTTTACTTTACAATAATTAAGCAAATAAAAGAAGATTATCAAAATAATTTAAATGACTTAAAAGGTCAATTAGAAGAAAAAGAAGTATACATATATGAAGCAAAGGTTGACATTCCGGCTGGTTGCCAGATAAAAGAGGAGGATTTAAATTATAGCTTATCCTACTCAGATAAGCCTCAAAGTTACTTTATGACAAAAGAAGATATTGGCATGACTACTCTAATAAATATTAATGCGGGCACTCAAATTATAGAGGAAATGTTAACTGCTGTCACAATAGATAGTAATCTAAGGGAAGTGGAATATAATACATTTTACATTAATAGTAATATAATTCAGAATGATTATATCGACCTACGAATCCGTTTCCCCAATGGTGAAGATTATATTGTTTTAAGTAAAAAGCGAATACTTGCTCCTAATATAGAATCTTTTCATTGCTTTCTGTGGTTAAATGAAGAAGAAATTCTAAACATGTCAAGTGCAATTGTTGATGCGTATCTTTATTCAGGTTCTTTATTATATACTACAAAATATATCGAACCCAATCTGCAGCAAGAATCCATACCAACCTATGAACCAAGCCTGGCATGCCTGGAATTAATGGAACAGGATAAGAATATAGTAGAAAAGGCTTCTAAGGAATTAAATAAACGTCTAAGAAAAGCTATGGAAAATAGATTGACGGAGTATATTAATCTTGATATTTCTAAAATAAATTGGAACTTGCCTAAGAAAACTGCGGAAGAAGTTACGGAACAAGAGGAAAGTTTAGAACAAGAAACAAAAGCTCAAGTAAATGAGCAAAAAAAATATTATACAGGTACATTAGAAATTCAGGAGGATGAAAAAATTAAATATGGAGGATAAATTAATAGGTTTTCTAGGATGTGATAAGTACGAGATAATACTGTATCTTTCAAGAATTCTATATCATTTAGGGAAAAAAGTTTTACTGGTTGATTTTGCTGAAACAGAAGCATTATATCAAAGCATATCAATACCTGATACATTAAGAGAGGAAAATGACTATATTCACTATAGTGGTATTGATTTTATACAGGGAAAATATTATGAAAGATACAAGAAGGAAGCCTATGACTATATACTAATTGACTTTGGATATAATGCTGAAAACTTATTATTAGCCCAATGTGAGAAAGTGATGTTTGTTACAGATTTACAACTTCATAATTTGAAACGAATGAAACATATTTCTTATAATGGTGATGGAGAAAGATTCTTAATTATAAAGGATGTATTTCCATGTAAGATAAAACCAGAGTTTATTCAGGAACAGTTACGCTGCCTTATGATAGAAGAACAGCATGTCTATATTCTATATCAAGATCCAATAGATATGAAATATCGTATACAAAGTCAGTATGATCATAAATTTTCTTTCCCAAAGTTGTCTAAGCCAACAAAGTTTTTTCTGCAGGACTTAATTTTAAGGATTACTGAAAATCTCAGTCAAAAGCAGTTAAGGTATGCATATCGTAAAGCGGAAAGGGGGAAATAACCATGAAAATTGCTTTCTGGAGTAATGTACATGGTCAGTCTGGAACCACAAGTAATTTACTGGCTGTTACAGTTATGAGTACTCTTTTGTATCAATACAAAAACCTGATAACCCAAACCCATTTTAATCTAAATAATTTAGAAGCGCCATTAGTATCTGCCATAAGTAAAGAGAATAAAGAATTTTTTATGGGCTTGGGTATAGATGCACTGGCAAGATGTATCAAATCAGCTCCGTTAGATGCAGAAGTGCTTGAAAGCTGCTCCATTTCCTTCCTTGAAAAACATTTAAATCTACTCCCAGGTACCACTAAAGACAACCGTGAAATATACGAGAATGATATTAGTAAAACTATTTCAGGAATTCTTCAAGGAGCATCAAAGTACCATGACTTTGTTTTTATCGATACCAATTCAGGCAAAAACGATTTAACTATGAAAATCATAAAAGATTCTGATATGGTGGTAGTATGTCTTAATCAAAATATAAGTATATTAGAGGACTACTCTAGAAACTATAAGATTCAAGATAAAAAGGTATTCTACTTAATTGGAAACTATGATTATAATTCTCGCTATAATCTGCATAATCTGCGAAAATCTTTCTCTTGGTTAAAAAGTGATAATTCTGCAATTATACCATACAATACGGAATATATGGATGCTCAGTCAGATGGACAGGTAATTCAATATATGTTAAAAAATTTGGATTGTGATAAAGACGATAACAATGGTTATTTTATCAACCAAGTAAAATTAGCCGTCAATAAACTTATGAAATATGCAGGAATAGAAAGGCGGTAGTTACTTGAGCTATTTAATGAATTTATTAATAATTGTTGCAATTCTAATTATTCTAGCCGTTTTCTTTTATTTCGCATTTAAAAAAGGAAAAGATTCTTCTAATGTAAGTTATTCTATGGATTTAAGTATCCCATATCTTGTAGAAGGTGTAAGAGAAACCTTTAATCTGATTCTAAATACCAGTGGGGCGCAATGGAATCTTAATAAAACTGAAACCTTAAAAAGGGAGAAAAGAAAAACTGCCCTAAGAAAGGCATTAAGAACCTGCAATTATGGTGATATTGGTGCAAAAGAATATATTAAAGAATATATCAAAGATTTGATTCAATTAAAGTACCAGGTAAATGAAAAGAATATCAATCAGATTCTACCTTTTGGGCAGCATAGCCGATTAACTCTTCAAGATAAATTCGATATTTTATTGTATTGCTATAAGAAAGAACATGGAATGGGAGCATTGGAAGCATTTATAGAAAATTACAATAAAGATTTATCTGATGGAGATGAAAAGATAAGTTATGAAATATCAGGAGAGCATATTGAGAGTGCATATATGAATGAGATTGGTACTCTAAGTTACATTGATAAATTAGAAATTGTAGCACAACGAATTTATCAACTCTATAAAGGACATGGTGCTATTGATGAAATCAGGGATATGTCTATTGATGGTGTCAGTGGAGGCGTATCAGGAATATCAAATACTTTTTATCATTTTTCGGAGGAAATGTTTTCGGAGGATACCATAATACCTCCTAATGCCTATGATAGTATATGGATTTTCTTTCAAGGCAAAATGATTCATATGTCTTTTCTAAGTTTTGGAAGTCAGAAAGAATTAGAGAGGGTGTGCAAGAATATTTACCGTTATGATAATCCGGGACAACTTAGTGCATCGAAAGGATATATTGCCAATGAGATGAAAGACGGTTCCAGAGTTATTGTAGTTAGGCCGCCATTGGCAGAAAACTGGGCATTCTTTGTAAGAAAATTTGACAGTATTAATAAAATAAATATGGAAACTTTAATTACAGATGAAGAAAGTCATATTCCAATAGAAACTATGAAGTGGCTTATAAAAGGCTGCCAAGTAACTGCCATAACCGGTGAGCAGGGCTGTGGTAAGACTACTCTGCTAAAAGCCTTGGTGGAATACATAAACCCAATCTTTACTTTACGTATTCAAGAATTAATCTTTGAATTAAACTTAAGAAAATTGTACCCATATCGAAATATTCTGTCCTTTAAAGAAACAGCCTCGGTAAGTGGACAAGATGCTTTAGATATCCAAAAGAAAACCGATGGTACAGTTACCATTCTTGGTGAAGTTGCATCGGCACCGGTTGCCAGGTGGCTGGTTCAGTTAAGTCAGGTTGCCAGTAAATTTACTTTATTTACCCATCATGCCAAAACCTCGGAAGGATTAGTAATCTATCTGCGAAATGCATTGCTTCAGGAAGGTGGTTTTACTAATGAAATTATAGCAGAAGAACAGGTTGTGGATACCGTTAGCTTTGATATTCATATGATAAAAACTCCAGAGGGTCATCGCCTTATTGAAAGAATTACGGAAATCATACCAATAGGAGATGAGGACTTTGACTCTGATAATTTAAGAGAGAATATGAGTGTTTACTATAAGAAAATAAATAGAAGGCACACGTTTCAAACAATCGACATCGTAGTATTCGAAGGGGGTAAATATCAATTAAAGAATAAACCTAGTAAAAGGGCATTAAAAGCCATGTATTATAATTTCACAGAGGAAGAAAAGATAGAATGTAATTGTTTCTTTTCTTCACTTTAGTTCTTCGTATAATAGGAGATATTTATGAGTAATATTCAAATCATACAAACTTTATTTGCCTTCCTTGTAGTATTCATTGTGATGTTCTTTTATTTTATATATCTTGGCAGAAAGCAAATAGAGGAGAAACAAAAATATTCAATCTATAATGTGGGAAGAAAGCCTGGAAATGGTTCTTTCTATTATAAAATATATGACTTTCTTATCCAAATGCCTATTACAAAAGGATATTTTAATAAAGTAAAAAGGCAGTTTGAAATATTAATGCCCGGCGATTCAAAACAGACAGCAATAAAGACTACAAAAACCATTTTGCTATCCTGGCTTATTGATGTAGGAGTCATATGCTTCATATTCCTTCGAAAACCAAGTCTGTACAATGCTATTCTTTCTATTACCTATCTGTTTTTTATTAATAATCAAATAGTATATCTTGCTTTGGATAAAAGTGATATTAAATTGTTAAAACAGTTTGATAAGTTTCTTGGGAATGTAAGACATTATTATCAGGAGCATGAAATGGTAGATGAGGCAATATATGACACTTTAGAACATGCAGATAATCCAGTTAAACTTCATATATCCAGAATACATAAAATCCTTACTTGTGAAGATGTAGAAGAGGAGGTAGATAATTATAATGTTCCCAACCGATTTATAAAAACTTTTCTGGCTTTAGGCGTTATCATAATGAAATATGGAGATAAAATGGTAGATAATCAATCTTTGTTTATGACAAATCTAAAATATTTGAGGCAGGAAATTAATATTGAGATTGTGAACAGAGAAAAAATCAATTTTTTGTTTTCTGGTTTTATATTTATTGCCCTTATGCCAATCCTATTTTTACAAGCAATACAGAACTGGGCAATATCAAGCTTTGAAGGATTAAAGAATTTTTATTATGGTGCATTTGGCATTCTTACCATGGTTCTCATATTTGCTACAACAATTATTTCTTATAAAGTAATTAATCGTCTGAAAGAAAATCTTAGAGTAGAAGTAAAGAATTATGTACTAATTGATTATTTCACTAAAATTCCCATTATTAGAAGGTATTTAGAGATTATTTTAAATAAGAACTATGGAAAAACTTTAAGATTCCAGGAATTATTAAAACGGGTGGGAGAATCCATTACCCCTATCCAGTTTCTCTTTAAACGTATTCTTTATAGCTTTATAGCTTTCTTATGCTGTATTATCATTTCTTTAAGTATTCATAAAGGGAAAAAAAATCAGCTTCTTACCAACACAGACAATATTTCATATGTAAGCTCCATGCTATCAGAAAAACAAACAAGAGATATGAAGGAGGCAGTTGTTGATTATGCAGACCGTTATAAGAATCAGACCATAACATCAGAAGAAATCGAAAATAGCTTATTAGAGGAAGGTGTGCTAAAAAGTAAGCAGCTTGCCACTATGACAGCAGAAGAAGTGATTTATAGAATTGGGGCATATCAGGTGGAATATTACAAATGGTATGAATTGTTAATTGCTCTATTGATAGCTATTATTACTTATTACATTCCGCTTTTTCAGCTTATAATACTTAAAAAAATGCGTCAGATGGTTATGGATGACGAAGTCATACAGTTTCAAAGTATTATATTAATGATTATGTTTATTGAACGGATGACAGTGGAAACTATACTTGAGTGGATGGAGAACTTTGCAAATGTCTTCAAAAAATCCATACAAGATTGCATCAACAATATACAATCCGGTGAAATGGAAGCCTTGGAGGAGTTAAAGCAAAAAGAGCCCTATGAACCTTTTGTAAATATAATTGAAAAACTGCAAATGTGTGACAAGATAGGAATTGAAAAAGCATTTGATGAGATTGCAATAGAACGTTTTAATTACCAGGAAAAGAGAAAACTAGAGAATGAAATATATACAAGCAATAAAACGAATTATGCAACCATAATGGCATGGATGCCATCTATTATTACCATAGGACTGTATCTAATTATACCATTTATGATAGAAGGCTTTACCCAGTTGATTACTTATCTCAATCAGATGAACAATTTGTAGATGAAATTAATTACTATTGAATGTAAAAAAGCCTAATGTAAAAAAGCAGTTTGTAGTATGTAAACTAGAAGAAACCACATAAGGAAAGTCTCCGGCTTTTGTAGGCTGGGGCAACCTCCTAGTTTGTAGACAGGGGCAACCCCCACTTTCGTAGACGGGGACAACCC
>CALDJN010000086.1 GCA_937901695.1 uncultured Anaerocolumna sp. | reverse complement strand
GATGTTAGAATAACAAATATTGAATTTTTCATAATAAATAAATGCATGGTTAGTAAGAAATGAAAAGAACTAAAAGCTGAATATGAATATAGAAAATAAAGGAATAAATGGTAATAAAGGATATAAAATAGTGGAAGTAAGGAATAAAAAAAGATATAGAATAATAAAAATAAGAGATAAAAAAGTATGTAGAGCAATGAAAGTAAAAAATAAAGGATATTAAAAGTAAAGGGAAGAAAAAGTACGAATTATATTTGAATTTATAAAAATATTGGGGAAAACATATAGGAGGAAGTTATGGATTTACCTATGTTTTACAATGAAGAGGAAGAATGGAAGAAAGTCATGCTTATGTATGACTCTGCATTAAAAGAAGTAAATACTAAAATTGAAATACTTAATAATGAATTTAAATTAGCACATCAGTATAATCCAATTGAACATGTTACATCCCGTATAAAGTCGCCGCAAAGTATAGCAAAAAAGATACGTCACAATGGAAGAGAGCTAACCGTTGAGAATATAGTAAAATACATTAATGATGTTGCCGGAATTCGAATCATTTGCTCATTTACCTCGGACATTTACCGCATTGCAGACTTACTTGCCAAACAAAGTGACGTAAGGGTATTAAAAGTAAAAGACTACATTATGTGTCCGAAAGAAAATGGTTACACCAGCTATCATATGATAGTATCGGTACCTATTTACCTATCTAATACTATGGTAAATACTAAAGTTGAGGTACAGATTCGAACCATCGCCATGGATTTCTGGGCAAGCCTTGAACATAAAATATACTATAAATTTGAAGGAAATGCACCAGAGGAAATCCGCAAACAATTAAAGGAATGTGCGGATATAGTTTCCTTTCTTGACCAAAAGATGTTATCTATTAATGAAGAAGTGAAATCCTATAATCCAGAAGACAAAGATGCACAATATAGGGAAATTGTATCTGATACCTTCCAGCATATGATTAAAGATTCATTTGGAACTGTAGTAGATGATGAAGAATCTATCAGCTACACTGAAAAAGAAGTAAAGATTGTTGAAGGAATATCATCGCCTTCATCGGCAAAAGAAGATAATGTAAAAACTTATAATGCTGAAAATAAGAAAAAAGAAAAAAGATCTAAGATATTTAAGTTTATATAGAGGACGAAGGATGCTAAGGATAGTAAGGACGCTTTGCCTTATTTATTTTTAAGAGACCTTTGTGAGTATGGGATGTGTTTCATGCTCACGAAGGTCAATTTAGGTTATGAGGCAAAGCTTCATTAATGTCTATTTATAACTTAATCTTAGAGAGTAAACTTCCCAAACTGGTGGAGACTTCTCCCCCTGAAGTATATTCGGATGGCACGTCTTCGGCGGCGTCAACTATTTCGGCGGTTTCTTCTACTGCTTTCATGCTTAAGCTGACTTTGCCATCTTTAATATCTATAATTTTTACGGTAACTTCCTGTCCTTCTTTGATTATTTCGTTAGGGGATTTAATTCGTTTACCGCATATTTGAGATATGTGAACTAATCCGGATAATCCGTCGCCAATATTAATAAATGCACCGTAAGGTACAATTTTTTCAACAGTTCCAGTCGTAACTACACCTTTTTGAAGCCTGGATATTTTGCTGTTTCTGTCAGCTATAGCTTTATTTCGCTCTACTTCTTTACCAGATAAAACCAGCTTTCCGGTCTCTTCCCCTGCAGTGATAACTATAACTTCGATTTCTTTATTTACCCAGGTTTCTAAATCTTCTACATAATTTAATGAAAGATGAGAAGCAGGTATAAAGCCTCTAATTCCTTCCAGATAGGTTATAACGCCACCATTGACAGCCTGAGCGATTTTAACCTTCTTTACTTCCTGATTATTCAGATATTCTTTTAGTTTTGTCCAAGAAAGTATGTCATCTGCATTTCTCTTAGATAATAAGATATTACCTTTCCCATCATCTTCTTTTATAACAACACCATAGATTTCTTCACCTAGGTTGATATCAGCCTTAATGGAAAAACGAGGGTCATTACTAAGTTCTTCTAATGGAATGATACCTTCTGCATAATAACCAAGATCAACGGTAACTTCAGTTTCAGAGATTCCAATTACGGTTCCTTTTAAAAGCTCACCTTCTTTTATTCGATGAAGGGAACGGTTAATCTCTTCTTCGAAATCTTTCATGGAAGGTATTTCTTCTGGAATTGTATTTTCTGCAGTTACAGGTGTATTTTCCTGTGGTACTTCCTTATTCAATTCCTTTGTTTCCATATCCTTTTCTAAATCATTCATCTTTTAGCTAGCCAGAATACCCCATCCTCTTTAGGCGGGGGAGGAATGGCATACTTGCCATTTCTATATTTGGCTTCTCCTTTCTGTTAAATATAATTTACGTGGTTCTATTAGTTTTAAGTCATTGGTTTTTACGCTGTCATGTATTTTTTGCTCTACTAGTGTTTTTAATGCAGTGTTTTGATTCATATTTTGTTTCTGATTTTAAGCCTTTTTACCAGCATGAAAAGGGACTTATAATATTATTCATTATATCATGAACAAAAAGCGCGTTCATAATCTTGGCACTCCGCTCGGAATTTGCAAGCAAGCTTGCGTGGGAGTGTTGTGTCTCCCACTTTCCTCACTTCGTTTTTATTATATCATAATAATACTAGCTTTTCTAGCAATAATCAGATTGCGATGGGATTCTATGTATGATAAAATATATGTACTTCTATTTGAAATGTAATATTGGTTATACTATTCTTATAATAGTAATTCACTAATTTAAAATAGGATTTGAGTGTTAATGGTCTTCAATAATTACTATATTCAGACTTGATACTCAAATCAAATATAGATTATCAATGTGATAAGAAATGGGGAAATTCTAATGAGTGATGCAAATAAATTTCATGAAATGCTTTCAGATATTATGGAAGTTGCCAGAGTACAAGGCAATCAGTTGACTATGGAAGACGTTAAATCTTTATTTGGTGATATGCATTTAACAGATGAGCAATATGATCACATTTACGCTTATCTAGCTGCAAATAAGATTAAAATTAAAGGTTATGTAGATTCTTCTTCCCTTTATACAGAAGCGGTAAATCAAGATAAATTAAGGGAACCTGATAAAGAGGCATTGGAGCGGAAAAAGTTAGAAAATACCCAGGATAATGATAAATTAAATGTGCATCAAGAAGAGGATTCGGTTTATCTAAAAATGTATTTAGAAGATTTAGAAGCTGTAAAGGACTGTACATTAGAAGAAGAATTGGTACTATTGAAACAGATTATGCAGGGTGATTCCTTTGCAAAGCAGCAGTATATTGAAGGAAACCTAAGAAATGTTGTAAAAATTGCAAAAGAGTATAGAAATCAAGGAGTTACCCTTGAGGATTTAATACAAGAAGGTAATATGGGTCTTATGGATTCCCTGGAACACCTTTCTGAATTTTTGGAAGAGGACATATTGCGTGACCGCATATATGAACATGTTCGAAGCGTTATAGAAGCTGCTATTAACGAACAAAAGGAAAGCAGCAGTTTTGGCAATAGAATTGTGGAAAAAACTGATTTTCTAAATAATGCAGCTAAGAATCTGGCTGAAGGTTTAGGCAGAGATGCTGATATACATGAATTAGCTGCTTTTACAAAATTGTCAGAAGACGAAATTAAAGATATACTAAGTATGTCTGGGGATGCAGTGAAGGTAAACAGTCATCTTCACCATAGGAAGGATGAAAAGAGTGAAGGAGTATGAAAAAGGGAGTAAATTGAATTTCTTAAAGAAATTATCTATTAAGAAATTTAACATAGAGAATGAAAAACCTACTAAATGGTTTCATGCATTAAATAAAAAACGGTCATGGATTCTTATCTTAATTCCAATCTCTTTGATTATATTATTTCTGGCACAGGCAAATCCCTGGATTGCAGAATATGTTTTTGCAAGAGGAATCTATAAGTGGTTATCACAAGGGTTCAGCCTAATTACTGGTATGGTACCTTTCTCTATTATGGAGATAGAGGTAATCGTTCTTCCTATACTGGGTATCATACTGATATTGCGTTTTCTATGGGGAATTGTCAAAAAGATATACAAGGCACAAAGCAACTTAGGTTATTATATTGCAAATGGGTTATTAAATGGAGCTTGCATATTTAGCGTGTTTTTATTTTTATTCGTCATATTTGCAGGTGTCAATTATCAAAGATACTCTTTTGCAGCTTACAGTGGGTTAGAGATAAAAGCTTCCAGTGTAGAGGAACTTTATAATCTAAATGTTGAATTGGCAAAGGAAGCATCGGATATAAGAACAAAGCTGCATATAGAAGGTGCAGAGGATGAGAATGGTGTTGTTAGGTTAAGCAGTGATGATTGGAATGAAATAGGGAAAGAAGCAGCAGAGTCTTTTGATAAATTAGCTGAAAAATATCCTGTATTAGGTGGTAATTATGGAACACCAAAACCCGTTTCCTTTTCAAAGTTTATGTCTAGAATGGAGATTACAGGTATCTATTGGCCTTTTACCCTGGAGGCAAATGTGAATGTAGATACAACGGAATATTCCATCCCTGTTACTATGAATCATGAACTGGCACATTTAAGAGGATTTATGAGGGAAGATGAAGCTAATTTTATAGCTTATTTAGCTTGCAGGGAATCCGAGGATTTAACATTCCAATATAGTGGTGTTATGTTGGCTTTATCTTATGTAAGTAATGAATTATATAAAGCAGATAAGGAGCTGTATGGGAAGGTTGCAGAACTTTACAATCCTTATATGATAGCAGATATGAGAGAAGAATATTATTACTGGAAACAGTTTGAAGATACGGTTATTAGTACTATATCGAATACCATGAATGATACTTATCTTAAGGCAAATAATCAGGCAGATGGAGTAAAAAGTTATGGAAGAATGGTAGATCTTCTGCTAGCTGAATACCGAGAAAATAGTAAATAACACAAATAGGAACATATATCTAGGAAACAGCCGTAATGTCATTCTGAGCAAAAATTCAACGAAGTTGAATTTGCAAAGAATCCCCAAATAAGAACATATTCTAGAAAACAGTCTTACCTGGAATAAAGGTAAGACTGTTTTTGTTTTCCCACTTTTTTAATAGCACCTACATAATTAAGAATATTTAATGCTGAAAATGCATACTTTTGGCTAAGCCTTGTAACTTTTTTAAAATCTGTAGTTGTAAAATTCCCATTTAAACCAGGCGGTATTAACTTTTCATACTGGGAGATATCTTCAATAAATATTTCGTCCACTAACTTTGATGGAATACCATCGCTTCTGGTAGAGCCTTTCTTCTTATCTTTGCTCCAACCATTTAGAAGCCGGTATTCTTCCATGTCAAGAAGGATTATATGTAACTTTAGATTAGGATGTAAAAGATAACTTTTAATCTTATAGAGTTCAGGGAAAATCATATAAGGAGAACCTTTTTTTGGAGATTTCCTAGGTGGACTGATTTCACCGGTTTCTTCATTTACCCATCTTAACATTTTAGTGTAAGGGATTGGATAAACAATGGTTACCGGTTTTAACTCTAAGAATACATCTAATTTTCTTCTCAATTTATCAAAGTTTCTTGTTTGAATTTCTATAATCCCTTGATTATTTAATATATCTGCGTAGAAACTGCCTATTTTAATTTCATGGCAGGAAGTGTCGGGGGATAAATAATTCTTTATCACAGCATGAATGGTTTTTTCACTTAATGTACCAATTTCATGACCTTCCTTAACCTGATCGATTACTTTATTGCAGGCTTGTTGGAATAAGATTTGGTCCATGGCGACCTCCAAGTTTTATCTAAATTAGATGATTGATTTGAGAGTCAAAAGTCTAAATATAGTTTATTGAATGGATAGTGCTGCATATATATACTATTCATAATTTAATTAGTGTAAGACTTTTTACACTCTATGATTATAATATCAATAAAACAAACAATATTACCATCATTTATAGGATATATTACATATAGGCTCCAGTCAAGTTAGAAAAAAGCTATTGTTTAGTTTTAAAACATGGATTATAATACCTTTATAAATACATGTAAAAATATAGAATAATTGATATAGAAAGGAAAGATTATATGATACAAAATAAAGCAGCAAAAGAATTAATTGATTATATTAATTCAGCAACTTCTCCCTATCAAGTTGTTGAAAAGGGAATAGATACACTAAAGGCAGCAGGTTTTCAGGAATTGAACCTGAAAGATAAATGGAGTTTAAAAAAGGGAGAAGCTTATTATATTATGCCTTATCCTACATCTTTATTTGCATTTACAGTGGGAAGCCAGTGGGAGGAAGGACAGACTTTACGAATTGGAGCAGCACATACGGATCATCCATGTTTTCGTATAAAACCTAAGGCAGAATTAATCTCAGGAGAGTATCTAAAGTTAAATACGGAAGTTTATGGAGGTCCAATCATTAATACCTGGCTGGACAGACCTTTATCCATAGCAGGAAGGGTTATGTTAAAAAGCAAAGATCCTTTTCATCCAAAAGCAAGAATCATGGATATGAAAAGACCGGTTATTACAATACCCAACCTGGCAGTTCATATTAATAGAGAAGTAAACAAAGGTATTGAATTAAATAAACAAATTGATACCATTCCACTGATAGCCATGATGAAAGATAAATTAAATAAAGACAAGTTCTTTATTCAGTATCTTGCGAAAGAACTTGAAGTTGATGAGGATGATATCCTGGATTTTGATATGTACATTTACAATGCAGAAGAAGGTTGTATTGTTGGAATAGATGAGGAGTTCATATCTTCACCCAGATTAGATAACCTGACATCTGTATGGGCTTTACTAAAAGGTATTATACAGGGAAAGAGAAGTACAGGAATCAATGTCATTGGCTTATACGATAATGAGGAAATTGGAAGCAATACGAAACAAGGTGCGGACTCTGCTCTCCTGAATATAATTTTACAAAAGATTTACTCGGGACTTGGAGTAAAGGATGAAAATACTTTGTATGAAGCTATGGCAGATGGTTTACTTTTATCGGTAGATGTAGCTCATGGGCTTCATCCAAACAAACCTGAGCGATACGATCCTACCAATGTAACATTTTTAAATGATGGTGTGGTATTTAAAATTGATAGTAATCAAAAATATTCTTTTGATACAGAAGCCATTGCAATTATTCAGCAAATATGTGAAACATTAGGGGTTAAGTATCAGAAGTTTGTGAAACGCTCGGATATGCCAGGTGGCGGCACTTTAGGACCTATCATTTCATCCTGGCTTCCTATGAAGACCGTTGATCTCGGAGTTCCTTTATTAGCAATGCATTCTTCCAGAGAAATGATGGGTGCTTATGATCAGGAACAATTAGAGAATTTATTAAAAGGCTTTTTTGCTTTAGAGTAAAGTGTTTTTGTACGTTCAAAATGCTCCGTTTCGCAAAATGTGTTCGGACAGTCGACGCAAAATAGCATATATATACAGTATTATTCATAATTTAATTAATATAAGACTTTTGAGCCTCTAATCTTAGTATTATGTTAACCAAATTCATTTTGATAAAAATAGTTTTAGTGAAAATAACAATAATTAAACAAAATGTACTCTATCTATTGACAAATCTCACAATAAATGCTATTATCAAATAAGTCGATACACGAAGGTATTGAACTAGAGGATGTAAGCGCGTTGGGGAACGTGAGAGGGCAGAGACTATGATAAAATAAGACTAGCTGATACGTGTACTTGGAGTTATGGGTACACCTTTGGTTAGCCTTATTTTATTATTATCTAAAGGTGCTAAAGCGCCGGGATCGAGGTTATTATGAAATGTCCGTATTGTTCAAATGACATGGAAGAAGGGTACATTCCATGTGATCGCTATTCTTTAAAATGGATTAGTAAAAAAGAAAAGTCAAAATTTCCACTTTTGAATAAAAGAATAAAACTAAACAGTATGATGGATGAACCTTCTGTAGATGCATTTTATTGCAGCACATGTGAAAAAGTAATTATTGATTTAATCTCATCAGGTAAGTCTCCCACTTTGTAAATGGGGATAAGACTTTCCTGTTTCAGCAGGAGCTGAAGCTACTACTAAAATGCCACGTAGTGGCAATGAGGTTATGGGCAAGTAGCGTAAGCGGGTAAACTTGCTGTAGGAAATAGGGAATATCCGATTTGACAAAAAGAATAAATTACGTGGAGGGACTGTTTCAAGGTATGATACTTACCAACAGAATTGTAAATGCCTGACGGAGTATATAGAACACCGGACTGCTTCAAGGTACGGTACTTACCAACCAAAAGAACCAGAGGTTAAGAAAAAAGAAATAATAATTACAGTTTTAGGGAAGGTATAATAGGATAGTTTTAAGTGGGTCTTTTTTATAAGAAAACACCTATAATTCCACCACTTAGTGTAGGATTATAGGTGCTTTTCATTTTAGAATATAATTTTTAATTAGTTTATTCTAAACTATATTTCACATCCTGACGGATAGGATAATGAAATAAATTTTTCCAATCGCCAAGTATCTGTTTTGCCAGTTTTCTCGTACCAGCCAAGGTAAAATTACTTTCCTTTTGTAAGTTTAATATTCCATGCCGAATTGCTTTATCTATCGTATAATCTTCTAATTTATATACTTCATAGGAATAATCTTTGGTAGATTCATAATGAGTAACAATAGGTGTTATTCCTGCCTCACTGATATAAGTTACCTCATTTTCCTTTGTTATGGTAATGTGAGCCATACCTCCTAACATTCTAGGTGCTTCCTTTTGATAGGATACATAGTTACCCAAAGAATAATATATTAACATTCGATGACCTGAATTTGATACCACCCACTCAACCGGTTCCAACACATGAGGGTGGGTGCCTATAACCAAATCCACACCTTCTTCTGCAAAGAAATAAGCTAACTCCTTCTGTTTCTTATCCGGTTCATATTCGTATTCTGTTCCCCAGTGAGGAAATACAATTACAAAGTCAGCCTGTTCCTTTGCCCTTCTTATATCTTCTTTCATCTTAGACTTGTCCAACATATTGACAAGAAAAGGTTTATTTTTTGGCATAGTGAAGCCATTTAATCCGTAAGTGTAATTTAACATGGCAACCTTTATTCCATTTATCTCAAGGATTTTAATGGTATCTTGGTCCCCTTGGTTTTTGTTTATTCCCAGAACTGTAATCTGGGGATGCTTACTCCAATATTCAAGTGTATTTAAAACACCCTGGTAACCTTTATCCAATGTATGGTTAGAGGCGTGTAATACTACATCGAAACCTGCTTGAACAAGCGCATCTCCCACCTGGGTAGGCGAATTAAATACAGGATAACCTGTATAAGGAAATTCTTTACCTCCTAATATGGTTTCCTGGTTAATGACAGCTATATCTGCAGCTTCGATTTCAGGTTTCAGTCTGGAATATAAATGGTCATAATTAAAGGTTCCATCCTCTTTCAGACCGCTTTCAATGACCTGAAGGTGCATTAAATTATCTCCAACAGCCAATAAGGTAAACTCTTTATGATGGTTTTTCTGATTCCAACTCGTATTGGAATTACTCACATTGGAGCTGGTATCTTTAGGAGTTTCTTCTTTGGTATAAATAATAGGAACAGGAGAAATTTGCTCTGTAAGGACTGTCTTATTATTAGTATCAGAGACAGATACAGAGGTATTTTCTTTGGAATTATTACACCCATACAAAAATGTTAGCGGAACCATGATAAAACATAGGGTGAAAATTCTTTTAAGCTTTTTAACTTTCATCCTTATAATACCCATGCCTTTCCATATTCATTTATACAAATATAGTATACCACATTTTGGTAGAAAAATAATTAAAGAGTTTATAAAGAATTGCCGAAATATGTTTCAACAGTGGGAAAACATTATAAATTGAAATATAAATGTTTTTAAACATAAGAAAAGTGAGAGAGTGAATTCTATGAACATTAATTCCATCTATGGTAATAGTACAGCTCAAAATCAGATAGGGGAAAATAGTATTGGTAAAGAAATAGAGAAAAGTACCAATATATATCAAAAGGATTTTAAAGGTATCAATTCCGATAAAAGTCCCTATGAGGTAACCCTTCAAACCTCAGAACCTGGACCTGGTATTTATGAAGAAGAAACTGATAATTCTCCTGGGGAAGTTACAAGGAAGGAAGAATCTGAAGAAGATAAATGGAAATCCAATTCGGAGCGAATGACAGAAGAGGATTATAAGGATTTGGCAAAAGAGGGTATAACCCTTGAAGAATATACGATAGAGCAATTAGAACGTGCATTGATTCGTATTAAGGAACAAAGGGTGATAAATACAGAAAGTATAGAGCGGCAAAAGCAAAAGCTGGATGAACAAAATGTTGCAGTGAAAAGTTTAGCCAGTTCACCAGGTGTTTCAAAGAAAATTATTGAAAAATTAATAGAGTCTGATTTACCTGTAACGGCGGCAAATTGAAAGAATATCCAAAGCCTTGGATATGGCAGCCACAGTTATGAACTTATCAGATAAAGGGATTCATTACATTATAAAAAATGGTTTAGAACCAACGATTGAAAATCTATATAAAGCTCAATATAGCGGATCCTATTATCAATACCAGCAAGTATCAACAGATACATGGAACAGTTTATTGCCCCAGGCATCAGAAATAGTATCCAATGCAGGTATGGAAATAAACGAGGAAAGTTTAAGTTCTGCCAAATGGCTAATTGATCATAAACTGCCACTAACGGAAGGTACTTTATGGGCATATCGGGATTTGAACTTAATTAAAAATAATTCCAGTGAAGAAGAAATTTTAAACAAAGCGATTAATGCATTTGCCAATTGTAATTTACCAGAATCCGCTAATTTAAGTATGGCTGATACTGAACGCATAGAGGCAATTAACCAGGTGTTAAACAATATTAGTGATGAAGCTCTTCATCTTGCAGTGAATACAAAAGAGAATATAGACTTGATAAATTACCGGGATTTAAAAGGAGCTTGGCAAAAGGTACAGCAGAGTACTGAGCAGGTGGATGATAAACTGGTAAAAGAGAACGTGAAGAATGCTCAAGATAACAGGATTAGGGATAATAGCATTACTACTGATGGACAAATTTCTCAGCAAGAAGATATCCATTCCATTGATATAAAGACAATTACAGTAAGGCGGCAATTAGAGGAAATCCGCCTAAGACTTACTGTAGAATCTGGACAGAGGTTAATAAAGAACGGAATTCAATTAGAAACCGACAGTTTAAGTAAAATTGTTGATGGATTAAAAGAAATAGAAGACCAGTACTACCGTAATCTTCTTCAGGAGAAAAATGTAACGGCTAGCCCGTCTAATATAGAACTATTAAAGGATACCATTACAAGTCTTGAACAATTAAAGACAATGCCTAGTTATGTATTAGGTTCTACACTAGCAAACCGTTTCACTGAAACGGCAGATGGATTATTAAAAGCTGGTATCCAGTGTAAGCAAGCTCTGGATAAAGTCAATGAAGCATATGAAACCCTTATGACAAGTCCAAGATCGGATATGGGGGATTCTATTAACAAGGCATTTCGTAATGTTGATGCAATCTTAGAGGATATGAATCTGGAAACTACAACGGCTAATCAAAGAGCAGTAAGAATATTAGGTTATAACCAGATTGCAATAACAGAAGAAAATATCCTTCAAGTAAAGGCATATGACCAACAAGTAAACCATATGATGAAAAACCTTCATCCTGCTGTAACTGCAGAATTAATTAAAGAGGGTATCAACCCTTTAAATACACCAATAGAACAGCTTAACTTACAAATCCAGCAGATGAAACAAGAATTAGGTGTAACGGGCACGACTGGGGAAGAAGAAAAGTATAGCAAATATTTATGGAAGCTGGAAAAAGAAGAGAAGATAACAGAAGAAGAGAAAAAATCCTATATAGGAATCTATCGTTTATTACATGCTGTAGATAAAACTCAAGGGGCAGCAGTAGGTGCAGTAATTAAAGCTGGTCAGGAAATTACTTTGAGTAACCTGCTTGCAGCTGTCCGAACCATAAAAAAGGGTGGAATCGAAGCTACCATTGATGATGATTTTGGCACCTTAGAAAATATAACCAAGTCCAGGGAAAGTATAACGGATCAAATAAATGCAGGATACTATAAGAATGTCATTAAAGATATAAAAAATGATATAGAGCCTGACAAGCTAGCTTCTCTTGGAAATTCAGAAGACATTATGAATATGTCCATTGAAGTATTGCAGGACAAATTAATATCTTCTCCACTTGATGATTCAATAGATAGTGGCAAGGAACAAGAATATTGGTCGGAAAAGGTAAAGGACTATAGAGAATTAATTGAAAATTCTAAGGAAGCTATTCATTTCATTGAAAGTAATCAGTTGCCAGTTACCATTCAAAACATTCAGGCAGCTACTGATTTATTAAGTGGTGAACAATCCTTCTATAAACAATGGAAGAAAATCACCCCGGGTATGGACAGTGATTACACAGAAGCCTCCTCAATCCTTGATTCCATAAACTTTACGGAAAGCCAAGAAGAACCATTTAGCGTTGATACCATATCAGAAGGCTTAATAAGCAGTATGGATAACCATAATACCATGATAGAGCAATACAGTATCATTGAAGAAAATGTGGAAAATATTATTACACAATTATATGAAAATCCGGTTATTACAACGAAAGATATTAAAACTCTTCAACGAATCAGCAATGGTATGGCTTTCTTAAATAATCTTGCAACAAAAGAGAGCTATGAGATACCTTTAGCTATTGGAGATAAAGTTACCAATGTAAATGTAACTATATTAAGAAACACAGAAGAAGCAGGAAAAGTTGATATTAGCATAAATTCTGAAAACTTAGGAAAGGTAAATGTAAACTTTTCTATAAAGAAAGAAGGTTTGAAAGGTTTCATAACTTGTGATAATAGAAACGGTTTAGACACATTAAAGTCTTATGAAGATAGGATTAAGCAATCAATTCTTCAAGAGGGGATAGAAGTAAAGCAGATGAATTATGGAATGGAAAATAAGACAAAGAGTATAAACAACTTGAAAATATCAGGTTCATTCCTGCAAGGAGATAAAACTTTTATAGAAAACTCCGATACTTTAGTTGAACCAAGAGGCAAAAACATCAACAGAAATCCTTTATAAGACAGCAAAAACATTTTTAATTCAAATAAGAAATATAGAAATGGAAAGTATACAAAAATAATATTTATAAAAAAATATATATAAATAAGAACAAGGAAATAAGATTTAAGAAATAAAATAAGATTAAAAAAATAAGATTAAAAAATAAGATTAAAAAATAAGATTTAAGAAATAAGGCTTAAGAAATAAGATTTAAGAAATAAGATTTAAGAAATAAGACTTAAGAAATAAAATTTAAGAAATAAAATCTAAAGGTATTTAAAAGATAAAGTAAAATATAATAAAATGAGATATAATCTTAAAAAATTACATTTATAAATAATAAAATCAACAAATTAATTTAGTAACTACAATAAGGATAAAAAGAAAGGTGAGAAAACAGAATGAGAATTAATCATAATATACCAGCCTTAAAAGCAAATAACCAGTTATTAAAAACAAATAATGCACTAGACAAAAGTTTAGAAAAATTATCTTCCGGATTTCGTATTAACCGTGCAGCAGATGATGCTGCAGGTATGGCAATTTCTCAAAAAATGAAAACACAAATTGCAGGACTTGACCAAGCTTCCAGGAACGCTGCCGACGGAATCTCTGTTATTCAAACGGCAGAAGGTGCTTTAATTGAAGTGGGTGCTATGCTGCAAAGAATGAGAGAATTATCAGTGCAAGCTGCCAATGGAACCAATACATTAGATGACCGTGCCTCTATTCAAGCAGAAATTGATCAATTAACACAAGAAATCCAGAGAATATCAGATACAACCGAATTTAATACTAAGAAATTATTAAATGGGAATATAGATCAAAAATCATATTCCAGCGATTCCTTAGTCAACTTGGTTTCTGTATCAGATACCGTAGCAACGGGAAAATATACAATAAAGATTGATAAAGATGCCAGACAGGCGGTTTTAGGTGGTGGAATAATTAATGCCCCCGCTAATAAAATACCGACAGGTGCTTCTGGTATTATAAACTTAAATGGAGCAGAAATCAAAATTGAAGAAGGAGAAACCTTAGAGCAAGTTTACGAGAAAATCCGTAATGTTGCGGATAATCTAAATATTAATGTAATTGCTACTACGGCATCAGCTCCCGGAGCTGGAATCGAGGGGACTGCAGGATATCCTTCAGATGCAATAAAGACAGGCTCAACTAGACTAATGTTTATTTCTGAAGGATATGGTTCTAAATATAAAATTGATGTTCAATGTAATAATCAGGCATTATCAGATGCGCTAGGTTTGTCTACTAGCGTAACATCAGCAAGTGGAATCGATGCTGTTGCTGATATATCAGGATTTACTAGTAAAACAGCAACTGTTTCCTCTGAAGGAATGCTAATTAAGGTTACTGATAATAGCGGGTTTGAGATGGTATTTGAAGCAGAACCAGGGGCTGCTAAAACTGAATTTATAGATAGAATAATTGGAGGAGCGCTGCCAAGTGTAACTGATAAAGGAGATGCAGTAGTTGATATTACTGTTCTAGATGCAGGCCCAATGCTGCTCCAAATTGGTGCTAATGAGGGACAAGTTATGGAAGTTAGAATTCCTAAAATAACGCCAAAAACATTAGGAATAGATACAATAAATATAAGTACAGAAGAGGGTGCCCAGGAAGCAATTACAGCTTACGATAGTGCTTTGCTTAATGTTAACGCAACACGTGCTAAACTTGGTGCTTATCAGAATCGTTTGGAACACTCCATATCAAACTTAGATGTAGCTTCTGAGAACATGTCCGAGGCACTTTCCAGAATTGAAGACGTGGATATGGCTGCTGAAATGGCTACTTACACTCAAAAAAATGTACTAGCTCAGGCAGGAACCGCTATGTTAGCACAAGCAAATCAAAGACCACAGAATATTCTGACACTTTTACAAGGTTAATAATAAAAGTGAACTAAAAAGATTGCATGATACAAGTTTAAACCATCAAAAGAAAGGCTGGTTAAATCATGACAAAAGATTTGATACAAGCATATACAGCTAGAGTTACCCAGGCTTCTAAAACAGAACTGGTTGTCATTATGTATGAGATAATTTTGGAGGATATTAAAGCTGCTAAAATATTTTACAAGAGTAATGATATAGAAAGCTATACAAAAGAATTAAAACATGGGCAGCGCTTCTTAAATGAGTTAATGGGAAATTTAAATTATAAATATAATTTATCCTATGATTTATTAACTTTATACATATTTGCTAATAAAGCTATCATAACAGCAATATATAAGAAAACACCTGAAAAATTAGATGGAGCAGAAATCGTACTTGAAAAACTATACAATGGCTTCAAAGAAATATCCAAAGAAGATACTTCAGGTCCGGTTATGCAAAATACCCAGCAGCTTTATGCGGGGCTAACCTATGGGAAAGGTGTACTTAATGAAACATTTATAGACCCTCAACAACAAAATAGGGGGTTTATGGCTTAATAAAAAGTTAGCTTATTAAATAGGACGCTTTGCCTGAAAGATGTTGAGAACTCAGAAAGTGTTGTCTGGGTCTTCATAATGACTCAATTTCTGTGTTACTAGGATAACACAGCATATATTAGTAATTTTGCTACCTTACCCTCGTGCAGCATGTCCTTGATAGAGCCTCAAAGCGTATGACCCACATCGCAGAGGGCGATGCGTGTCACTGAGTC
>CALDJN010000085.1 GCA_937901695.1 uncultured Anaerocolumna sp. | reverse complement strand
TTATCAGTACAAGGTAATAATATTATCCCCGGAAGGCCCCTGGTACTATATCATTGCGGCCACGAACAATGCAAACCATCTCATTCCTTCGGTCCTGCCATCCGACCTCATTATTTAATTCATTTTGTTTTGCATGGGCAGGGCACCTATCATGTAAATGGGTCAGTATATCATATAGGAGAAGGGGAGGGCTTTTTAATTCATCCGGGAGTCACAACCTTGTACTGTGCGGATGCCCAGAATCCCTGGGAATATTGCTGGATTGGCTTTGATGGGTATGATGTACCCGCCATATTTAAAACATGTGGCCTATCCCATACCAGCCTGATTCTGAAGGATTACAGCAATGGCATGCTATGGAAGGATTTGTCCTCCTTAATCCTCGCTTTCACCGAGCGCCAGGGAAATGAGCTGCTTTATCTCAGCTTGCTTTACCGCTGTTTCTCTCATGTCTGTTGCCCTGTACAAGCACCCTCAGGGGTTGTCTATGAAAATTATATTACCAGGGCTATGGATTACATCCACAATAATTATACCTATGATATCCGTGTTGCCGACATTGCAAAATTCCTTTCCATCGATCGCACCTATCTCTATAAACTATTTATCAATGCCACTGCCCTATCTCCCCAGGAATATCTGATTCAGTACCGAATTAAAATTGCCCGGCAGCTGCTTCTGGAATCCGATCTTTCCGTGTCCGAAATAGCATACTCCTGCGGTTTCAGGGATGCTTCCTCCTTTAACAAACATTTTAAGAAACACCTTCAGATTACGCCCTTGAAGTACCGGAATAGCAGTTAGCACTTCATAATGCTTGTGTAAATTATCGTAATTCATAGTATGATAGACATAAGCAAAAACAGATTGATTTTCCAGATTGCACTACATCGTGTACAAAGTAAAAATAATGCGTCATTCTGATTATTTATATTTATCGAAACAGTTGAAGGAGAAATGATAATGATCTACGAAGATTACAATGAGTGGGTTCCTGCCGAACCGAAGATACCAGAATGGAAGGTTGGTTTTGGAAACCTTTAGGAGAATTATGGTCATGAAGGAGACGTCGAGGAGATTTCTCTCCATAGGGAGTTTGTCTGGCACGATGAAGCCTGGCATATTCCAGCAGTTTACATTTGCAGTAAAGGCTTGGTTATAGACTTTTGCGTTCAGGTTCCGACTGAGGGTATCCATTCCTTTATGGGCAAGTGGAATCTCTCTGCTGGGAACGGTGGAATCGAATTTACCAATGAACAGCAGGTGCAAATCGATACAGAAAATCCATGAAAAGACTCTTGAGGATATTACGGTGGAATTGATGTAAGGTTTATACTGAAAAGTTATGTGCATAATGTAATATTCTAATTTTTTATATAAGTAAACTTCCAGTTGATGGAAAAAGCCTAAGTCAAAGGGGACTCCATGAAATCAGCGCAGACAGCTTTAACCGAAATTCCTAAAATCCCTGAGTTTAATCAATACTGTGAAACACTGCAAGAGAGCAGTACAACAATGCTGCATTTAGAGGAGAAAGCATGAACCCAGGTAATGTAATTGAATACTGTTTAAAACAGTATGATGGAGTAACAAAGAAAACATTTGAGGAGTTCGAACCAATGATAAGAGAGTCCTATGAATATGCAATCGAAAAATTTTCTAAGAGGAAAATATAAGCTGCAAATTTTACAGTGGAAATACTTTATTGGAAACATTTTACAAATGTCTTTTCATAACCCACGCAATAGTCTTATCACTCTAAGGATTTCTACCGTCCTCACAGACAAAACAGGTTGCGTTGCAATCAAGAGCCTGCCTGCGGACATTGACCGCATGCAGGCTCATAGCGGAGGCGGTGAGATTCGAACTCACGTGCCCGTGAGGACAACCTGATTTCGAGTCAGGCTCGTTATGACCACTTCGATACGCCTCCAGATGTTACTTGAACATTATAACAAACTATACTATATAGATGTCAAGTACTTTTAATATTTTTGCTAACTTTTTATCATAAGTAAATATTGCAGCATGCCTAATATAAATATATTCTACATTAAATTTAACTACTTTTCTTTTGGTTATGCTGCTGAACTAAACTTTACAATAAGCAATTCTACACCTATTTTATCAATTAATCTACCTGTTTTAATCATTTCTTCTATGTCAGCAGAACTTTTTAAAGCACTTATTAATATGTCCATGGTAAAATTCTTGCTCTGGCTTACGTATTTACCAATTGTAAAGGGCATTAATCCCGTTTTTTGGCTAATAACGGTATTATTATATCCCAGAGAAAGCAGATTCTTTACTTGAACTAAAATATTGAATTGCCTTGTAATTAGAAATAATATGGACATTGGTTTTTCTTTTAATGCTAACAAATCATAATATAAATCCAATGCTTTTTTCTGTTGCCTATTACCAATGGCATCCACCATAAGAAATATTTTACCGGTAATCTGAGCGGTACATACTTCATCAATATCTTCTTTTGTAATAATCTCTCTTTCATAGGCATAGCAAATTAGTTTTTCTACTTCGTTTTGGATATTCTCCATATCAGAACCTATTTTGTTCAATAGATAAAGGATGGTATCCTCAGAAATTTTCTTATTGTCTTTATCCAATAAAGTTGCCACCCAAAGTTTAAGATTTTTCTCATCCATGGTATTCATTTCAGAAATGTTTCCTACATTTTTAACCGCTTTATATAAACGATTTCTTTTATCTACTTCACTTTCAACAAACACAATGTGTGTTGTTTCCGGAATAGATACCATATAATCTGCTAAATCACTTTGACTCTTAAAAAGACCACTATTTTCAATCAGAATAAGTCTTCTATCGCTAAAAAATGGCATAGTATTGGCAACAGATATTACTTCAGCTGTATCAATTCCTTTTCCTTCAAAATAGGAATAGTTCATTTGAGCCCCATCGCCAAGAATTGCTGTTTTTAATTTGTCTCTATATAATTTTTTTAAATAGTCTTCAGTTCCATAGAGCAAATATACTGGTTTAAACTGATTCAGCTTAATATGCTCTTTTATATTTTTCATAATAACCTCGATTTTCTGGCATTTTAGCGCCTTTAGATAAGAATAGTAATTTGTGCACCAGAACAAAATGCCAATTGAAAAAAATTATTTTTACCTATTTCTCCATTATTTCTTCTTGTAATATCTCTTCTTCTTTTTCCTATGGTAAGGTTTATTATTTACTTTTCTATCCTGTTTTTTCTCTGATTCTTCTTCATCATCCTGATCTGTTTCTGATTTTAGGGATACCCACATGGAGGTTCCTTCTTTACCTTTTGTTTTGATTTCTAAGAAATCAAACTTCTTTAAAAACTTAGATAGTTTTGTATCCCCATAATTTCGAATATCAAAGTCCGGATATCTTTTTACTAACCGGCTTCCTAATTCGCCCATATTCATGCTTTGATCCTCAGCATCAATTTCACTCATCATTTTTATAATAGCAGCTTTGATAACATTAATGTCTGTCATATATTTTACATTATCATTGCCTTCCTGCACGTTCTTAATATCATTATTATTTAAAGCTGTATCATTTTCTTCTTTTATTACAATATCATTTTCATGTGAAACTGGAAGAATATCATTCTCTACAGACTTCTTGCTGTTCTGTTTCTTATCACGACTGGTAGTATTGGTTTTTAAATTACCTATTTCCATAGTCTTTTTCTCTGTTTCTGCAAGAACATCCAGATATTTAAATTGATTACATGCAGCTATAAAGGGCTTTGGTGTTTTCTTTTCTCCCATTCCCACTACAAGCATTCCTGATTCGCGCAATCTGGAGGATAATTTCGTAAAATCGCTATCGCTGGATACGATACAAAATCCTTCTACATTCTTAGAATATAAGATATCCATGGCATCTATAATCATAGCGGAATCAGTTGCATTCTTTCCAACCGTATAGCCATATTGTTGTACTGGCGTTACGGAATTCTCTAACAGTACATCCTTCCAGGATGCAGAGGTTGTTTTCGTCCAATCTCCATATATTCTTTTGTAAGTTGCAACACCGTAATTTGATATTTCATCTAATATATATTTAATATATTTGGCTGATACATTATCAGCATCAATAAGCACTGCAAATCTTTTTTCTTCTATCATATCATACTCCCAACCATGATTTGAGCGTAAAAAGTCCAAATATAGTTTACTAAATGAATAGTGCTGCATATATACTATTCATAATTTAATCAGTGTAAGACTTTTTGTATTCAAATCAACTATATATTTTCTATCTATTTTCTTTTATATTTTCCAGAAAAGTTCTTTTTTCCTTTATATTTTCCAGAAAAGATTATATTCCCTAATATTTCAAATAAATTAATACCCAAATATAATTCGTAAACTATAATATATATCACATAAATAGGAAGAAGCAGCCATCTTTTCTTACTGTTTATAGAATTGTTCTTTCTCTTTTTATTTGACAACTTCGTAAAGTCTCCTTTTTATTTTAGTATAATCCAAAGAATGGTTTATATCAAGAGAATTTTCACTTGTGGAATTCCAAACAGTAGTCAATCCGCCAATTTAACCTCATTTCAACATAGTGACAATGAGGTTATGAGTAAGTAGTATAAGCTCGAAGAATCTCACTTTATAATGGAGATTCTTCGAGCTAAAGCTCTCAGAATGACTGTTTTACTAAAGCTCTCAGAATGACATTCCTTTACCTATAAGTATACTTTGCTGGCGTTTCAATATCTTGTGTAATCTCGTAATCATCTACTTTCATGTATACTGTTTCCTCTTCGAATTGATCCAGTGCTCCTTTTAGTCCATCCTCTCCATCATAATCACAAATATCCTGTAATATGTTAAAACGAATTAATGGCAGGTATTTCTTTTTACCCTGGATGATTGGAAATAATATTTTAGCATCACAGTATTTCATAAGGAGTTGTTCCTTAACTAAAATACTAGACGTTATAGCCAGAGCATCACCCTGAAGAATAAACAATGCTTCATATGGTATTTCTTCTCTTTGTTCTTCATTCTGAATATGTAGGATTTTCTTTATTCCTGCTCTTACGTAAGACATTAAGTCACTTGCAGCTGTATCAGGATTATAAACAATGACCATCTTTTTACTTTTTAACATGGATTCTGTTTGTTCTTTACTGGATCCAATCACGACTACAATCAGATCAACCTCTGCTTTTTTCAATATATGGATGTAATTTTCAATATTCGTTGAATTCTTATAGGGTAAAAGTGATTTTGATGCCACAATTAAACCTACTGTTTTCATTTTACCACCACCTTATAATTAATGGTAGTGTCAAGTCTGACACCCCATTTTTTATATAAAACCTTTTATTTTCAAGGG
>CALDJN010000084.1 GCA_937901695.1 uncultured Anaerocolumna sp. | reverse complement strand
TTAATTCTTCTGGGGAAATAAGTACAAATGAGATGTTTTCATAACGAACTAATGCATTAATCAGGGAATGAACGGTTCTGCCAAACTTTAAATCACCGCATAAACCTACTGTTAAATTGTTTAATCTACCTTTTAATTGTTTTATAGTTAATAAATCAGTAAGGGTTTGTGTAGGATGATTGTGACCACCATCACCGGCATTGATAACAGGAATGGAAGAGTATTTAGAAGCGACTAAAGGGGCACCTTCTTTTGGATGTCGCATAGCACATATATCAGCATAACCAGATATAACACGAATTGTATCAGCAACACTTTCGCCTTTTGCAGCGGAGCTGGAATCTGCTGAAGAAAAACCTAATACGCTGCCGCCTAAATTTAACATAGCAGCTTCAAAACTTAATCTAGTTCTTGTACTTGGTTCATAAAATAGGGTAGCTAATTTTTTACCATGGCAAACATTAGCATATTTTTTAGGATCTTGAATTATGTTCTCCGCTAAATCTAAGATTTCATCCAATTCCGAAACAGATAAGTCAAGGGGACTAATTATATGTTTCATAAGCACCTCCGTATGTTTGTTTTTGTATTCAACTGCATATTATACTATAGCATTTTTTTTATTACAATAGTTATTTTCACTTTTTTTATTAGTATTCTTTATAAATTCTTGATAGATTTTTAGTGAAACTAATTAAATAATTATTCATTACAGTAATATAGGGATGCTGCATATATAATACTAATTATTTGCAACATCCCACAATCACCAAGAGGGCATGGGTACCCCATTTTCATTAACAAATGAAATTTTATATTATTCAAATAAATCAATTGCGCTGACAGGACAGCCATCACGTGCATTTTCTGCATCTTTTAGTTTGTCTTCCGGAATTTCTTCTTCAATTGCATGTGCTAATCCATCATCACCCAAACTATACACTTCTGGACATATACTTGGGCATAAACCACATCCTATGCACAAATCTGGATCCACTTTTGACTTCATATAAATTGCCTCCTTCCTAATTATCAATTATATTATTACAAAAACCCTGGTAAATTATCCAAAGATTGCAAAATAAATTTTAATTTCCAGATAGAACGTTACAGTTCCATCTGTTTTCACTTTTACTTGCTTAATTGCCTTACCTTCGTGGGTTCAGACCATTCCGCTACAAGATGAACAAAAGGGAGATGAGCTGCCATAGTCAGAACTAAAACAATAGAACACGTGATTATGAACCTAAACACAAATAAGTGATTGACAGAAAAATAAATAAAAGGTATACTACATATACTAGTATGTTACATAGCTGTTAAGTGCTATTTATATAATAACAGTATAAAAGGATGATAATCTATGTTTTGATTCGCATAGTTGTGAATAACCAAGACAAGTTTATGCTGTCTAAAATGAAATTTAATTGGAATTCCATCAATTGATATTAAGAAGACGTTCCAAATAATAAATAAAGGAGATATTAATATGGCAAAGATAGTAACAATGGGAGAGATTATGCTAAGATTATCTACTCCAGGATATGAAAAATTTATTCAGGCTGACAATTTTGATGTAAATTACGGTGGTGGAGAAGCAAATGTAGCAGTATCCTTAGCTAATTATGGACATGATGCTTATTTTGTAACGAAAGTTCCAAAGAATCCTATTGGTGATTGTGCTATTGCAGCATTAAGAAAATATAATGTAAACACTGATTTTATTGCAAAAGGTGGAGAAAGATTAGGTATCTATTATTTAGAGACAGGTGCTTCCATGAGGGCTTCCAATGTAGTTTATGATCGTGCTCATTCTTCTATCTCAGAAGCGACAGCTGCTGATTTTGATTTTGATGCTATTTTTGATGGTGCTGATTGGTTCCATTTTACAGGTATCACTCCAGCTTTAAGCGATGGCGCAGCTGCCTTAACAGAAGCAGCTTTAAAAGCAGCAAAAGCTAAAGGCATTACAGTTTCTGTTGATTTAAACTTCCGTAAGAAATTATGGACTTCTGAAAAAGCTCAAAAAGTTATGACTAATTTGATGCAATATGTTGACATATGTATCGGCAATGAAGAAGATGCTGAAAAAGTTCTAGGCTTCAAACCAAGCGGTACAGATGTAACTAGCGGTGAACTTGAATTAGCAGGATACCAAGATATCTTCAAACAAATGATTGATAAATTTGACTTCAAATATGTAGTAAGCTCATTAAGAGAAAGCTATTCAGCATCTGATAATGGCTGGTCAGCATGTATCTATGACGGAAAAGAATTCTATCATTCAAGAAAATACAATGTAAGAATTGTAGACCGTGTAGGTGGCGGTGACTCCTTCGCAGCCGGCTTAATCTGTGGTTTAATCGATAAAAAGGATATGAAAGATGCATTAGAATTTGGCGTTGCGGCTTCTGCATTAAAACATACTATTCCTGGAGACTTTAACTTAGTTACTCGTGCTGATGTTGAAACATTAGTTTGCGGAGATGCTTCCGGACGTGTACAAAGATAATTAATTTATAATTATGAATAAAAATTAATTCTTCAAATACATCTAAATTTACTAATAAAGAACTGTTCTTTATCTGTCATTCTTCACTCAAATTCAGCTTTGCTGAATTTAGGTGAAGAATCTCTTACAACTCAGGCATTCCTTAAGTGTAGAATTTAACTTTGCTGAATTTGAGTTCAGAATCTATTACAACCAGTGGATTCCTCGAGCATAGAATTTACTTTGTTGAATTTGTGTGAAGAATCCCACACAACCTAGAGATTCATCAAACATAGAATTTAACTTTGCAGAATTCGCACTCAGAATTATCACGCTTAACAGCACCACTGGGCGAAAGGGATTCTTCGCGAATTCAACTTCGTTGAATTTTTGCTCAGTATGATATGCTTTCATAGTAATGACTGCCAGAATAAGAAACAGTTCTTTTTACGTACTAATCTATATTTATCATTACAGTTTATAAAAATGTAATTTTATAAGAAATATTTTATATTAATATAAAATCATCTTGATTATTTCCCAATGAACTATTATTATATAATAAAAACTGGAATGAGAAATTGCAAGCATGCTTGCAATTTTCCAGCATAATACCAAGACCATGAACACGCTTTACGTTCATAAAATAATGAAAACTATAAACACGCTTTACCCTGAATTCCTGGAAAGGCATGACGAGGATTCTTTGAAAAGCTGATAAGTACTGAAATTCTTCTAATTTTTTCATCATCATGATTTTACTTGTAACGGGGTGATGGCTTTTAAAAAATTCAGTGTTTATGCGGCTTGGTGAACCATTCTCATCATATTTACGAAAATCTAAGTTTTACGTTTATGATACAATGAAAACAAAGAAAGTACATTTACTTTAGATATAAAAGGAGAGGAATATGATAAAACTTTATGAAAAAGGTGCCTATGTATTAAATGGTACTGATATTTTGGATGAACAAAATGTAACTTCAGAACTTTTATACAAGAAGCTTGGTGAAGAGTGCTCCAAAGAATCAGCGGCTAAAAACACATTAGCCTATGAAATATTAGAAGCCCATAATACTTCTGGTAACATGGAAAAATTAAAAGTTAAATTTGATAAATTAACATCCCATGATATTACATTTGTAGGTATTATTCAAACAGCAAGAGCAAGTGGATTAGAGAAATTCCCTGTTCCTTATGTACTTACCAATTGTCATAATAGCTTGTGTGCAGTAGGTGGAACCATTAATGAAGATGATCATATGTTTGGCTTATCCTGTGCAAAAAAATACGGAGGAATCTATGTTCCACCTCATCAAGCAGTTATTCATCAATTTGCCCGCGAAATGTTAGCTGGCGGCGGGAAGATGATTCTAGGCTCTGATAGTCACACCCGTTACGGGGCTTTAGGAACTATGGCTATCGGTGAAGGTGGTCCAGAACTAGTAAAACAGCTGCTTTCCAAAACTTATGATATTAATATGCCAGGTGTAGTAGGTGTTTATTTGACAGGGACTCCAAGAAAAGGGGTTGGACCTCAGGATATTGCATTGGCAATTATTGGTGCCGTATTTTCTAATGGCTATGTAAATAATAAAGTCATGGAGTTCATTGGTGACGGGGTTAAGAATCTAAGTGTAGATTATCGTATCGGTATTGATGTTATGACAACTGAAACAACTTGTCTTTCCTCCATATGGATTACAGATGAGAAGGTAAAAGAATTCTATGAAATACATAATAGAGCAGAAGATTATAAAGAACTAAAACCTAAGAAAGTTGCTTATTATGATGGCTTCATCCATGTGGATTTATCAGAAATTAAGCCTATGATAGCTATGCCTTTCCATCCAAGTAATGTTTATACTATCGATGATGTAAATGCAAACTTATATGATATTCTAGATGAAGTAGAAAATAAAGCTAAAATCAGCCTTGATAATAATAATATAAAATATTCATTAAAAGATAAAGTTAGAAATGGAAAACTTTATGTAGAACAAGGCATTATTGCTGGTTGTGCTGGTGGCGGCTTTGAAAATATATGTGATGCTACTGATATATTAAATGGAACCTATATTGGCGCAGACGAATTCTCACTAAGCGTATATCCTGCAAGCCAGCCTATCTTTATGGAGTTAGTTAAGAATGGCAGTGTTGCAAAATTAATGGAGACAGGTGCTACTATAAGAACTGCTTTCTGTGGTTCATGCTTTGGTGCAGGAGATGTTCCGTCTAATAACAGTTTTAGTATCCGTCATACAACAAGAAACTTCCCCAATAGAGAAGGTTCTAAGATAACCAATGGCCAAATTGCTTCCGTAGCTTTAATGGATGCGCGTTCCATAGCAGCCACTGCAGCCAACAAAGGATATTTAACATCAGCAGAAAATATTGATGTAAACTTTAGTAAACCAAAATATTTCTTTGACAGTAAAATATATGATAACCGTGTATATAATGGAGTAGGAAAAGCCGATCCTTCTGCAGAGATTAAGTTTGGACCTGGTATTGTAGACTGGCCAGCTATGTCTCATTTAACAGATGACCTTGTACTTAAAGTAGTATCTGTTATCCATGATCCGGTAACTACAACAGATGAATTAATTCCATCTGGAGAAACTTCTTCCTACCGATCAAATCCATTAAAGTTAGCAGAATTTACACTATCAAGAAAAGACCCTGCTTATGTAGGACGAGCAAAAGAGATTCAAAAAGCGGAGAAAGCAAGAATTGCAGGCGAAGATATCTGTGCCGCTAACCAAGAAGTAAAAGCAGTATTTGAAAAAATAAATGTGAAATTCTCAGTGAATCCCCAAACTACAGAAATCGGCAGCGTTATTTATGCCGTAAAACCTGGTGATGGCTCTGCAAGAGAGCAGGCAGCAAGCTGTCAGAAGGTTCTTGGAGGACTGGCTAATATAGCAAAAGAATATGCCACCAAAAGATACCGTTCCAATCTTATTAACTGGGGTATGCTTCCTTTCTTATTAAAAGAAGATATTCCTTTTGACAATGGCGATTTTATTTATATAAAAGGCATTAAAAAGGCAGTAGCGGAAAAGGCTGCTGAAATAAAAGCTTATGTTGTGGATAAAGATATGAAGGAATTTACATTAACCTTAGGTGAATTAACAAATGATGAACGAGATATCATTCAAAGTGGATGCTTAATCAATTATTACGGAGATAGAAATTAAAGAATAGAGCGATTACTGCAAGATAATATACTATTTGAGGTGTATAAAAATTAATATACTTGTGATATATTTTGATATGTATTACAATAGATAAAGTAATATTATTAATGTATTGCAAGGAGATAATTTGTACTAGACAGATGAAACAGGCAACATATAAATATTATGTAAACAATATAGGAGAGTGGTAACATGGCATTAATTATTGATGGTAAAAAAATATCAAGTGAAATTAAAGATGAACTAAAAGATAAGGTTTCAGCTCTTAAGAAGGATGGAATTGAGATAACTCTTGCAGTAGTTCAGGTTGGTAATGATCCCGCTTCCAGTGTATATGTAGGTAATAAAAAGAAAGCATGCGAATATATTGGTATTAACTCATTATCTTATGAATTACCGGAAGAAACTACAGAAGAAGAATTATTGAAATTAGTAGAAGAGTTAAACCAGAATGTAAAAGTAAATGGAATCTTAGTTCAGTTACCACTACCAAAACATATTAATGAAGATAAAGTAATTGAGACCATTTCTCCAATTAAGGATGTTGACGGTTTTCATCCTCAAAGTGTAGGACGCCTTAGTATTGGACAAAAAGGTTTTGTATCTTGTACACCTGCCGGTATTATTCAATTATTAAAGCGCTCAGGAATAACTATAGAAGGGAAAGAATGTGTAGTTATAGGAAGAAGTAATATCGTAGGAAAACCAATGTCTATGTTACTATTAAGAGAGAATGGTACAGTTACAATCTGCCATTCTAAAACTAAAAACTTAAAAGAAGTAGCAAAACGTGCAGATATTCTAATTGTTGCAATTGGAAAGCCACAATTTATTAATAAGGAATATGTAAAAGAAGGTGCTGTTGTCATTGATGTAGGAATGCATCGCGATGAAAATAATAAATTATGTGGTGATGTAGATTTTAATGATGTTGTAGATCATGTCAGCGCTATTACACCGGTTCCAGGCGGAGTTGGTCCTATGACTATTGCAATGCTGATGAATAACTGTGTAGAAAGTTTAGAACTTAATAAATAAATATTGTAACGCTTTATTATTTGATACGAAATTTGAATTTGAGGGGTTTTAAAGTATTATGAGAAGAAATTATGGATCAAATAGTCGATTGAATCGTAGAAACAATAACGGTAATCAAACTACTGATACTGCGGAAAATGTTATTCAAACAGTTGATATTGCAGAAAACGGTATGGATACAGAAATTAATATTCCTCCTAACATAGATGCTGAACAAAGCATTGAACAGGGTAAGGAGAATATACAAAAAAATATAGAAGAAGATAATGCAACAGAGGATAATACCGTAGAAGGTAATTTAGCAGAGGATAATGCAGTAAAAGATAATTCAACAAAGGATAATACGGTAGAAGATAGTACGGAAGAAGATAGTACAAAAGAAGATAGTACAAAAGAAGATAGTACAGAAGAAGATAGTACAGAAGAAGATAGTACGGAAGATAACATAGATAGTATCAATAAAATTATAGAAACCGGTTTGGATATGGCAGAAAGAGTAAAAAAGACTACAATGGAAGAAGATTTGGATATGCCTTTTAATGAAATAAAAAAGCGAAAAGAATATTTTGTGAAGAATGAGATTCAAGAGGAAAGTTTACCTGATATTGATAGAAATACTATTATAATCAATAAAGAAAGGTATGAAATTCTAGCAAGTGAACATTTATATATTTTTCATCCTGAATATTTTGGCATTTCTCCCACTTGGGCTAATGATTCAAACTTTCAGTATAAATGTCTTTTTGAATTAAAGGATCATCAGCTTTATTTAAAAAGTTTTCAGGTAACCTCTGATAGAGGTTATCCTGTCATTAACGATGTAAAACCTGAAATAGTTAGTTCTAATCAGGAATTAGAAACTGTACAATATATTAATGTTAATGAACCAATAG